>CAZYHJ010000101.1:0-11571 GCA_964646645.1 uncultured Saprospiraceae bacterium
CGGATACCTGTACAACGCTGGCCGCATTTGAGGGTCATTTCTTTGCGAACCTCTTTCACGAAAAGATCAAATTCTTCAGTGCCGGGTTTAGCATCCTCTCCGAGAATACTGCAATTGAGTGAATCCGCTTCGAGGTTGAAAGGCACAGATTCAGATATAATTTTTGGATGCCCTTTGAGTTGTTGTCCTGTAGATGCTGAACCCGTGAACGTGACAACATCCTGCGATTGAACATGATCAATTATACCATGTGCTGAACCAACAAGCAATTGTACCGCACCGACAGGCAAAATGCCAGATGCGATGATGTCCCTGAACATAGCCTCAGTAACATAGGAAGAGATGGTTGCTGGTTTGACGACCGCAGGTACACCGGCTAACAGATTGACTGCGATTTTTTCAAGCATGCCCCATATCGGAAAGTTGAATGCATTGATATGGATCGCGATGCCTTCTTTGGGAACCATAATGTGGTGGCCCATAAACTTTCCATTCTTAGCCAGGGCCAGAGCCTCACCATCTATATAGTATGGTTGGTCCGGAAACCGTCTCCGGAGACTGGCATTCGCAAACAGATTTCCAATCCCTCCTTCAATGTCTACCCAACTATCGGGTTTGGTCGCGCCGGTCTGGTAACTGATCGGATAATATTTGTCCTTTCGGTCAAACAAATACAACGCCAGGGCCTTAAGCATGCGACCGCGTTCATGAAAGGTCATTTTACGCAATGCGGGACCACCGGTGCGCCGGCCATAATCCAACATAGATTGGAAGTCAATACCGCCTGACCTGGAGTAAGCAATAGGATTGCCATGCACGGCATGGAGCAGGGTGGTTTCTTTGCCTTCGCCGGGGGTCCACCGGCCTTCCACGAAATTTTCAATGAGTTGCATGGGCTAAAGATACAATGCCGCCGCTCCCCATGAAAAAAGGGAAGCGCCCGGCTTCCCTTTTTTATTTATTGGATGATCAATATTTTCTCAGTTTTTCGTATCCCCGAAGTGGTTTTCCATTGGACAAAGTACATTCCACTCGTGAGTTGATGTTTAAATCTGATCCTTTGGTCAGCATCGATGACCGGATTGATTTCTAACAGTTGTCCGTTGATATCCATTAGCCTCACCTCAGCGAGTTGTAATTCACTTTCTGCGGTTCGTACCAGGTAGAAGGTGCCATCACTCGAAGGATTTGGATAAATCATAAAGCCACCTGCTGTTTGTACAGGTGCTTCAGCAGACAATCCGCTTTGATTCAATTTAAATTTATCGAGATGCACTTTCAAAATGTAATCACTCTGACCGGAGGTCGTATCTGTGGCACTGATCACAAAACGGATCTGATCCATCGCTTCAGGAAACAAAGGCACATCATATTGCTTCGTTTGCCATGAACCATTCACGGTATCATTGACGAGATTTTCCAGCAGGAGCGTGTCTATGCTGTTCGTGAGCCATACTTGTACTCCATTGTATTGATTTGGCGGAAACTCGCACAGCCAGTAGTCGAACACAATTCGGGGTTCGATCGCCTGGGACAGATCCATAGCTGGGCTGCTCAACCATGTGGTGCCGCCACTGACTTCACTATCCTGCACATCTTCAGAGGTTGAAATGCCTGTAGCATAAGCAAATCCGCCAAGGTCATTGGGAGAATCTCCTGCTGAACTACAGCTATAGGTTTCGAACAATAATTGTTGCGTAGGTATTCCACGTTTCCATGCTCCCAAAGTGACGGTATCTGTGATCGTCCAGCCAAGATCAATATCAAAGTTGTCCTTATATCCAGGCACCAATTCAATCGTAAATTGGCGTGGTCCATCGAGGTCAATATTTTCTTCATAAGTATGTCCCCACACTCCGGCGTGCAGATCATAACCGCCTTTGTAAGCTGCTGGAACGAGGAAGTCACCATTTTCATCACAGGTTACTTCGTAAACAGCATCCTGTCCAAAGAAGGTCACTTTGGCGAATGGGGTATTTTCACCAGTTGCATATACTACTTTGCCATTGACCTGGTAAGTAGGGATGGGACTCAATTCAATCACAGGAGTAAGTACCTCACCGTTGATAAAATCCAGGGTAATTGTTTTAGGATAATATCCGTATTTGGTTACCTGAACATTGTAACTGCCCGGCACAGCTTTGCCCATTTTAAAACCGCCATTGATTTTGGAAGACTCCGCATTGACGATTTCATCACTCAGGATACGAATCGTTGCATCACTCAATGGTTGGCCCGTAATGGAATCCACTACAGTGCCTTCGAGGAAACATGCGCGAACGTAATTGGGAATGAAAACATACAAACCCGTATTGCGGTCTGAGGAGAGAATTTTTCCTGAAGGCATCCATGGGAATGAACCCCAGACACCGGGGAAGCCTCCGTCCGCACCCAGGTATGAATCAAAATTTCCAACCTCGACAAGATTATCAGGGCGAGAGCCATCCACGATGACGGTGCCATTAGCATAATAGGCGGCTACAATCCAATCTTCCTTCCAGACATACACGTTGTGCACAATATTGCCTGAGCCTTCAGTGGACGCTTGACGATACCGGTCGAGCTCAATAATATTTCCGGGATCGGTGATATCATAGGAAGTGATGTATGAATTGGAACGTTCGTCTGTAGTGAACATGACATTGCCGCTATCGGAGAGCCACGAATTGTGGGTGAATTCCTGTGGCGTCTTTACTCTGCCGAGCAGCACCATGTTTTGTGGATCATGGGCGTCATAGATAGAGAGGTCGCCCGCATAGATTTCGGCGCTGTAGATAATGCTGTCACGCGTATAGCAGTCATGGCTGTAGATCGCAGGTCCGTACCCAAGAAAAATCGGATCTGTTGGACTGTTGGCGACATCACACATGATCACACCGCCTCCATTCAGGTTGGTGCCCATCAGGTAAAGCAGGCCGTTTTCATCGGTCCATAGCGTATGTGCCTTTTTAAAAGGTCGTGGTCCATTGTCAGTCGGTAAAGAGTCCTGCCAGATATAGGTTTCTACGGAATCAGGTAAATATTGAAGATCGATGATCAGCAATCCAACCTGTGCTTCAGACGATACGTAGGCATAATGACCATACGTGTTGATATCCTTCCAAAGGTTGTACTCTGTAGGTACAAAAGCAACCTCCTGAAGTGGCGTCACATCAATGTCAACTATCGCGACACCACCGTGCAATCCGATGACCGCATATTCACTGCCATCCGGAGCGGTCCATCCGCAAACATCATTGACCCCATTCAAATAGGTCACACTATCCTGGAGGGTCATATTGAGTTGGGAAAAAGTAAGGGTTGGGGTAAAAAGACAAAACAGACTGATCGTCTGTAAAAAGGAAATTCTCATGATTTATATGCTGTTCTCTTGATTAATGCCGCAAAATAAGGATTTCAAATCCCTGGCAAAGACGCCCTGATGACATTATGCCTGGCGGGTAGTTTTCCAGGGCGAATATCCTGCTTCGTCGTCCTTTTTCCAGGACCCATCCATTGGTATTTCTGACAAGGCCAGGGTAGGGCGCAGCCCCTTAAAACATCTGGCCGGAAGTTCCTGGTACAACTTCGTGCCTTTGGTCTTCCACGCCATCATCTCGTCAGAAACCTCCTTTATCACTTTTCCCGGGTTTCCGGCCACCAGGCTGCGGCGGGGTATCTTTTCTCCGGCCTTGATAAAAGTCAATGCTCCTACAATGCATTCTTCCCCGACCTCAACCCCATCCATGATCACGGCATTCATACCCACCAGGCAGTTGCGGCCGATTATGGCGCCATGGATGATCGCGCCATGCCCAATATGAGCCCCTTCACATAACCTTACGGTAACCCCCGGAAACATATGAATGGTGCAGTTTTCCTGGACATTACATCCGTCCTCGATGATAATACCCCCAAAGTCACCCCGGATCGCGGCCCCGGGTCCGATGTAGACATTTTTACCAATGATCACCTTACCGGTCACGGTAGCCATCGGATGCACAAAAGAACTCGGGTCGACCACCGGCACAAATTCCTCAAATCTGTAGATCATGATTTTCAGGCATTTAGGTGGTAAAGGTATGGATTTGATTGTCAATCAAACCCACACCCACCCCCACACCCACCCACACTCCGGATTGCTCAATTATTGTTATTTTTACCCATTCATAAATAATTGAATTGGTGGCATCGATCCACAAAATCCGCATCGAAGGCATCAATGGAAATGAACTAGAGTTATCCCAATTCAAGGGGAAAAAACTGCTGATCGTCAATGTCGCTTCAGCATGTGGATTCACCCCTCAATATGAACAACTTGAAAGATTGTACAGACAGTATTCCGCTCATTTATCCATCCTGGGTTGCCCATGCAACGATTTCGGGGGACAGGAGCCGGGAGACGAGGAGGAGATCATGGATTTTTGCAAGACCCTGTACGATGTATCGTTTCCATTGACGAGTAAAATAAATATTCAGTCTCAACCTGTGCATCCGCTCTACAAGTGGCTGACCCGGAAGACTGAAAATGGGGTTGCCGACAAGGAAGTGACCTGGAATTTTCAAAAATTTGCCATTGATCCAAATGGGCACTGGCAGCGGTCATTTCCACCTTCATCTTCCCCTTTCGATGATGAGATCATCCGTTGGATCGAAGCTCCCTGACCTTACAGGGTATGACGCTTTTGGATCATTTTGGACAACCCGGCATCAGGCAACAGCTTGATACCATCCTCTCCGGAGGACGGTTGCCTCATGCCATCCTGATGTATGGCGAGCCCGGAGCGGGAACACTTGCAGGGGCACTATCCCTGGCAAATGATATCCTCTGTACTTCGCCTATCGATGGCAAGGCATGCAGGAGTTGCCCTTCATGCAACAGAGCTTCAAAGTTTATTCACCCGGACCTCCATTTTCTGGTTCCTCTGGCCGGCGCTAAATCGCTCACAACGGAGTATCTGGAACCCTGGCGCGAAGCCATCCATACTAATCCCTGGCTTGATGTATACCGTTGGACACAATACTGTGAGGTTGAGGGCAAGCAGGTAGATATCCACAAGGAAGATATCATGCAGGTCACCGGTGACCTTGCATTGGAAGCATACGAAGGCGGCAATAAGGTGCTGATCATCTGGATGGCGCAGTTTCTCGCCCGGGAAGGTAACAGGTTGCTCAAGATGATCGAAGAACCACCTGCACAGACGTATTTTATCCTGGTGACCAATCAACGCGAACAAGTATTGCCTACGATCCGGTCACGATGTATGCAGTTGTTTTTCCCACCAATGGCCCAGCATGAGATCGAGCAACTTTTAATCTCAGTATACAAGACGGACGAACATCAGGCATCACTGATGGCAAAACAATCTGTCAACGATATGGGTAAAGCATTGGCTTTGGCGCATTCCACAGTTTTCGATTTCAAAGATGAAATGGCCAACTGGTTTCGGGCACTGGTAGCAAGGAAAGGACAGGATCTCGTCCAATGGTCAAATAAAATGGGCAGCCAGGAAAAGGAAGAGCAGAAACAATTTGTCCTGTATACCATAGCGTTTCTCAGAAATGTACTTTGGTTCAGAACAGGTCATGATGCGGCCAATCATCAGCTGGAAGGATTTGAGATGATCAAATATTTGTACGGTAATTATGAGCCAGAAGCATGGCATCCGGTCCTGAGGAAATTGCAAACAGGATATGAGAAAATCAGCAGGAACGCCAACACAAAGTTGTTGTGGTTGGCCCTGTCGATACAGGTCAAGAATACATTATCGGCGTATCGCCTTCAACATATAAACCAATAAACTATGGCTTGTGCCACTTGCCAGAGCGGATCTCCCAATGGATGTCAGAACAACGGTCACTGTGCCACCGGGGGATGTAATAAGATGAATACGTACGACTGGTTGTCGTATTATGATTTCGAAGATCCCAGCGGAACCGATATCGTGGAGATCAGTTTTAAAAAGGGAGCCCGCAAAGAATTTTTCAGGAATCATCCTCAGAGCCCTGTGCAAACCAGGGATATGGTGGTCGTGGATACCGGAAGCGGATATGATGTGGGCGTAGTTTCCCTCACGGGTGAATTGGTCCGCCTGCAGATGAAGAAGAAAAGAGTCAAAGAGCAAACCGTGACTAATCCCGTCATCCGCGTAGCCAATGACAGGGATATCGATCGACTCAATGAATACCGCAGGCTGGAACAACAAGCGATGGTGAGAGCAAGGGCCATCTCCAATACGCTTGGCCTTGATATGAAGATATGTGATGTGGAGTATCGCGGTGACGGTCGCAAAGCCACATTTTATTATACCGCAGAAGGAAGAGTAGACTTTAGAGAACTGGTGCGGTTATATGCCAAAGAATTTCAAGTCAAAGTGGAAATGCGCCAGATTGGTGCGCGCCAGGAATCCTCCCGGATCGGCGGCGTAGGTATCTGCGGAAGGGAACTTTGTTGTTCAACATGGCTGACAGATTTTAAATCGGTCAATACGCATGCCGCACGCTATCAGAACCTCTCCATCAACCAGGCTAAATTGTCCGGTCAATGCGGGAGATTGAAGTGCTGTCTCAACTATGAGCTCGATACGTACATGGAAGCGATTGAAGAGTTTCCGCAGGATGTTGATGTTTTGAAATATCAAGGCGGATCGGCATCGCTGATCAAAATGGATATTTTTAAACGCCTGTTGTATTATTCAGTTGAAGTGGAAAAAGGCCGTAATACTGTGATGGCTTTGTCTTTGGATCGGGTAAAGGAAGTAAAGGGCATGAACCTTAAGGGTGCGTTTCCTGAACAACTCCAGGATCCGAACGCTTTGGTAGAAGAAGAGAAACTCGACTTTGCAGATGTCACGGGGGATATTGAATTGCCGGATGTCAAGAAGAAAAGGAAAAAGAAGAAAGGCAAAGGTCAGCAGGGACAATCGCGCGAAGGACAAAGACAAGGTGGACAACCCGGAGGTCAGCAAAGGGAAGCCCGCCAGGGGGAACAAAACCGCCGCAGAGAAGACAATCGCGATCGCAGACAGGAGGGAGGACAGAAGCCACAGCAACCTCGTGAAGGGCAACCTCGTCAGCCACAACAACCCCGTGAAGGTCAACCTCGTCAACAAAATCAACCTCGTCCTCAAAATCAACAGCCAAAGCGCGAAGACGGTCAAAATCCACAAAATCCACAGCAGCCCCGGACGGATCGCGGACCTCAGCAAGAGGGCGGTGGAAAGAACCGAAATCGTAATAGAAACCGAAACAAGAACAGGGGACCACGTCCTGAGGGAGGTGATCCACCATCAAATACGAATACACCATCATGACATATGATCTAGTGATCATCGGATCAGGTCCGGGCGGCTATGTCGCTGCCATTCGCGCGGCACAGTTGGGCATGAAGACGGCCATCATCGAGAAGTACAACACCCTTGGGGGCACCTGCCTCAATGTCGGTTGCATTCCATCCAAGGCATTGCTTGACTCTTCAGAACACTATCATCAGTTAGTTCATCAGTTCGCCGAACATGGCATCACTGCAAGGGATGTTGCCCTCGATTTGGCTAAGATGGTTGAACGAAAGGAACAAGTTGTTTCGCAGACCTGTGATGGGGTAAAGTTTCTGATGAAGAAAAATAAAGTGGATGTTCATCATGGAGTAGGTTCGTTTGTAAATGCCACCCACATCAGGGTGAAAGCAGCAGACGGAAACGAAACCATCCTTGAAGCTAAAAAGGTAATCATTGCTACCGGTTCAAAGCCTGTCACGCCTGCTGCGATGGGCTATGATAAAAACAGGGTGATCACATCTACAGAAGCTTTGCAGATCACCAGTCTGCCCAAACACATGGTTATCATCGGAGCCGGTGTCATTGGCCTTGAATTAGGTTCTGTGTTTGCGCGACTGGGTACCAAAGTGGAAGTGGTGGAGTATATGGATCGTATACTACCAGGTATGGATACGGATGCTGCACGGGAATTGAGCAGGTCTTTGAAGAAGATGGGCATGACCTTTCATCTCAGTCATGAAGTAGTATCTGTAAAGGGGTTGAAGAATAAAGCCAAAGTGGAAATGAAACCGAAGGCCGGTGGTGATGCAGTGACGCTGGAAACAGATTATTGTCTGATTGCTATCGGACGTCGTCCTTACACTGAAGGACTCGGCCTGGAAAATACAAAAGTGAAGGTGGATGAGCGTGGCAAGATTGTAGTGGGTGAACACCTGCAGACAGATGAGCCGAATATCTATGCGATCGGTGATGTCATCAAAGGGGCCATGCTGGCGCATAAAGCAGAAGAGGAAGGCATCTATGTTGCCGAAACGCTCGCAGGACAAAAACCACACATTGACTACAACCTGATACCAGGTGTGGTCTATACCTGGCCCGAAGTAGCCGCTGTTGGCAAGACAGAGGAAGTCTTAAAGGCCGAAGGGATTCCTGTCAAGGTGGGCAAGTTTCCGATGCGCGCCTTAGGTCGATCCAGAGCCAGCGGGGATACGGATGGCTTTATCAAGGTGATCGCACACCAGGAGACGGATGAAATACTCGGGGTGCACATGTATGCCGCGCGAGCTGCTGATTTAATCATGGAAGCTGTGGCCCTGATGGAATTCAAAGCCTCCGCGGAGGATATGTCGCGAATATCCCACCCGCATCCGACGTATTCAGAAGCTGTGAAGGAGGCTGCATTGGCCGCTACGGACAACAGGCCTTTGCACGCCTGATGGTCTACTTAGCTGTAGCATACTGTCCGCTGACCCAGCCCTGCTGGCCCTCGTAGCAGACTTTGTACCACTTCTGGCCATCCACTGTCTTGTCATCAAGTTTGACGACTTCAAAATTGAGGTGGACCTGGAAGAGAATATTCTGTTTAGTCACATCAGGTTCCTGACGCACTCTAACATTGTTACCGGTAATCTTCAGGATATCTCCTTCGCCACAACCTGTTTCTGCATTTGCAGATGATTCCGTTTCGGTTTCGTTGTCCTCGGTAGCATTAGCACTTTCAGAAGCATCGCTTTCGGTTGTGGTTGCCGCACTGGCTTCGACGCTCTTTTCGAATTCGTCACCAAGTCCAATGAGGTGATTCACGGATTCATTATATACCAATTGGCTCAGTGTGCCGTCATCATTGGTAAAATCCAGTGCGTTATTTTTTGAATTATACGTTCCGGGCTTGCCTGCGAGGGAAGTTCGGAGGTTGACTGCTTCAAAGGTATAGCTGGCACCGGATTGGCTGATGGTGATTTTTTTGGAAGGGTCCTTAACGGATTGCCAGGTGCCGGTAAATTTATCTGCATCGCTGGAACATGCGGCAAGGAAAAGAATAAAGAACGAGAGAATTGATACACTTTTCATATCGGGGGGATTATGTGATGGGACAAAGATAAGTTTGTTGTTTAGGAATCAAGGCATCAGTCATCTTCTGTTTCCTCATCATGATGCACCGCTGCACTTTCAGGGGCGATGATGACCACCATTTCGCCTTTGACTTTTTCAGGGTGTTGCTCAAACCATGCCTGGAGTTCTGCCGCAGTACCAAAGTGAAAGGTCTCGTGTAGCTTGGAGATTTCACGGACCACACAAACATTGCGAAGTGGTTCGAGAAATGTTGTGATTTCCGAGAGGCATTTTATAAGTCGATATGGTGACTCGTATAGTACGATCGTATGTGGGATTGTCCGAAGGAATTTCCAGCGGGTCTGTCTGCCTTTTTTATGCGGAAGAAAACCCTCAAAGAAAAACCGGTCACATGGGAAACCGGATCCAACAAGCGCGGGAACAAAAGCGGTGGGACCAGGAAGTACTGTCAGATCAGCGCCGGCCTCACGGCAAGCACGGACAAGCATAAATCCGGGATCTGAAATGCCGGGCGTACCTGCATCTGAAACGAGCGCAATATTTTTTCCTGCGGCTAAAAGAGAGACGAGATTGTCCGTGGTCTGATGCTCATTGTGGGCATGGTAGGACCGCAGTGGGGTGTTGATTTCGTATTTGGCCAGCAGTCGCTGCGTGACACGCGTGTCTTCGGCGAGAATCAGATCAACGGCACGCAAGACTTCCAAAGCCCGGGAGGTGATGTCTCCCAGGTTACCAATGGGCGTGGGGACAATATAAAGCACCGTCAGGCCGGCTTGACCTCAAACGAATACGTTTCCATGATCAGGTTGGCCAGGAATTTCTGACAGGCCTGATCGACTAAAGCACGGGCCGCGGCTTCATCCGCAGCTTCGAGCGCGATTTCAATACGTTTTCCAATCCTGACATCCTGCACACCGGTGATGCCGACATGATCCATATTTCTGGCGACGGTCTTGCCTTGAGGATCGAGCAATTCCTTGTGCGGCATGACGTTGATTTCTGCTTTGAATTTCATGCCCCAAAGGTAATAATCCTTCAGGGCTTCAGCCAATGGAGCATCATCAATAAAACTTAATAACGAGATTGACAACCCCGGATATCACATAGGCCAGGATGCCGGCACTTATAGCTATGGGCCCATGTAAAATGAACCCCAACAGCGTCATTGCGAAAATGACAGCCGCCGTTACTTTGCCTGCGACAGGAGACTTTAGCCCGGGTAAGGGTAGTGGAATTTGATATGCTATGGCTAGAAAAAGTGGAACAGCGATCAGCAGCCAGGATTGATGGAATACACCAAGAGAGCCCATTTTCCCTGCATACTCAGCCCATAACCAACCCGCTATCATGATTCCACCTCCAGGAGTAGCCAGCCCCCAGAAATAATTTCTCGGGCGAGTGTCCACATTAAATCTACCCAGCCTCAAACCAGCCGAAACACCGGCCAATGCAGCGAATAAATTGATGGTCCAAATGGTCAGGTCTCCGTTTCCATACGTGGTGCCACAGTAATAGATCATCATCGCCGGCAGCGCGCCAAAGGTGACCACATCAGCGAGCGAATCCAATTGAACCCCAAGTTGATTGTCTACGCCAAGTTTTCGGGCGAGGGCTCCATCCAGGATATCCGCGATCAGACTGCCGCCCATACAAAGTAATGCCACCACCACCTGATCCCTGGTCAACGCCAGAATGGCCACTATCCCAAGGAATAAATTGGTGAGTGTCAAAAGATTAGGGATATGCCGAACCAGCTTCATCGGGGCTAAGGTACGGGAGAAGTAACATCCAAAGTAAACTCTGGTATGCCGGACAAATAGTGGTTTCTGTCTTTGAATAAGCAAACCTTGCAGAAATCCCCAACCTCCCTGATGGATTGAACCGTCCTTTGAGACGTTAAAGTACTGTTAGATATGAGGAATAGCGCCTGACTGACACAACATGAGGCGCACAATATTGTTAATTTTGTATCTAGAAATCAGATCAATACGTAAGACGTCAATGAGGTTAAGCATCCTGGTGGCTTTTGGAATGTGTATCACGGTGGGACTTCGGGCCCAACCAGTAAATGATGAATGCGTCACGGCCATCCATCTTGATAACACGAGTAATTGGTGCAGCCCGCCATCGGCCTACTCCAATGTAAACGGCACCCCATATGCCGGTACACCACCGGATGATGATTGTTTCCTGCAACTCACCAATGATGTCTGGTTTACATTTATTCCCGAAACACCTGCGA
>CAZYHJ010000102.1:0-11424 GCA_964646645.1 uncultured Saprospiraceae bacterium
GTCTGACGTCCTCCGTCTCAAGACCTATGTCTTCTGTCTGTTAACTTTGGCGTTCCTTCTATTCCTAGACACAGAATCACTACTTTCGTAGCGTTAAAATTCAATTTGTATGAAACGTTTTCTATATACAGCATGCCTGGGTGTGCTGAGTGTGATTGGTTTTTCACAGGAGACCATGACGCCGGATTTATTGTGGACCCTGGGTCGTGTCAATGTGCTGGGGATGTCCCCTGATCTTCGCAATGTCGTGTATTCAGTCTCTACACCGGATTGGGAAGCCAATAAAGGCAGTTCTAAGATGTACTCCATCTCCGTCGATGGAGGTGAACCCACAGAGCTCACCCGCAATATCGTTCCGGACAAGAATATGTCTCCGGATGGAAACTATATGCTTTCACATAGAGAAATGAAGGTGCTGAAGATCAGGGGAAATGATAAATACCCTGAATTGACAAAGTCAAATGCATACATCTTTGATGATCTGATGATCCGTCATTGGGATACCTGGGAAGAAGGAGCCTTTGATCACGTGATCATCTCCACAATGATGAATGGTGTAGCAACAAGTGAGATGGATATCATGGCCGGCGAACCATATGATTGTCCGCAGAAACCTTTTGGCGGTGATGAAGATTACATCTGGGGGCCAGATGGAGAAACCGTGCTCTATGTGACCAAGAAAAAATTCGGGAAGGACTATGCGGTCAGCACCAATACAGATATCTATGAGTATGATATCAATTCCCGCAAGACACGTAACCTGACCGAAGGACGAATGGGGTATGATATCAATCCTACCTACAGCAAGCGAAATTACCTCGCATACCTCAGCATGCGCCGCGATGGATATGAATCCGATAAGCAGGATATCATTGTTTATGCCGAAGGTCAGCACATCAACATGACCGCACATCGCGATGATCTGCATGTGGAAAGTTATAAGTGGTCCACAGATGGCCTCACGATTTATTTCACCGCTCCTATCAATGGCACACAACAGGTCTTTGAGATGCCTGTCACTTATCCGATCACCACTACGCCACCACCTATCCGCCAGGTGACGACCGGTGATTTTGATATTACCAGCATTGTCGGTCAGTCTAAGGATAAGCTTGTGGTCACCCGCACGGATATGAACCACGCCGCAGAGGTGTACACGGTTAATATTGCCACCGGAGCCATGACCCAGCTCACGCATGTCAATGACCACATCTACAACAATCTCAAGATGGTCAAGACCGAACGCAAATGGGTAAAGACAACAGACAATAAACAAATGCTCGTATGGGTCATCTACCCTCCCGATTTTGACCCGACTAAAAAGTATCCGACGTTGCTGTATTGCCAGGGCGGACCGCAATCGCCTTTGACACAGTTTTATTCCTATCGCTGGAACTTTCAGTTGATGGCTTCACAGGGTTATATCGTCGTAGCACCCAATCGTCGTGGTATGCCAGGTCATGGTACAGCATGGAATGAAGAGATCAGCAAGGATCACGGTGGCCAGGTGATGGACGATTATCTGTCAGCCATTGATGCAGTGAGCAAGGAACCGTATGTGGATAAAGAAAGGCTGGGTGCTGTAGGCGCCAGTTATGGTGGTTACAGTGTGTTTATGTTGGCCGGTATCCATGAAGGCCGATTCAAATCCTTTATCGCGCATGATGGTATCTATGATATGCGCAGCATGTATGGTACCACAGAGGAATTATTCTTTGTCGATTGGGATTGGGGCGGACCCTATTGGGACAAGAGTAACAAGGCCGCGCAGAAAAATTACAAGAAATTCAATCCCATCAATTTTGTGGACAAATGGGATACACCGATCATGATCGTTCAGGGCGGCAAAGATTACCGTGTACCTATCGAGCAAGGGCTGCAAGCTTTCCAGGCCGCTAAGTTGAAAGGACTCAATGCGCGACTGCTGTATTTGCCTGAAGAGAATCACTGGGTGCTTTCCGCGCAGAATGCATTGGTGTGGCAGCGCGAGTTTTATCGGTGGTTGGAGGAGACGCTGCCGGTGAAGCCGGCCGGGTCTAATAGTCGGAGTTAGTGAATCCGTATGTTGAGCGTTGATTGATTGTAGAGACGCGATTAATCGCGTCTCTACAATCAATCACGCCAAGTGTTTTCTTTTATCAGAGGTATGAATAAATGTAGAGACGCGATTAATCGCGTCTCTACATTTATTCATACCTCTACGTATTCCCACCTTTTACTACTTTAGGCAGAGATTAGTACGTCATGACAAAACATAAACCACAACTTACATTCTGGCAGATCTGGAACATGAGCTTTGGCTTTCTGGGGATCCAGTTTGGATTTGCGCTGCAGAACTCCAATGTCAGCCGGATCTTCGAAACACTCGGGGCCAAAGTGGATGATATACCGATCATGTGGGTGGCTGCGCCGCTGACAGGACTGATCGTACAGCCGATCATTGGGTATTTCAGTGACCGGACGTGGAATTTTTTGGGGAGGAGGAGACCATACTTTTTAGCAGGGGCTATTCTGGCTTCTGCTTCATTGTTGATTATGCCGAATAGTCCGACGCTGTGGTTTGCGGCGGGGATGTTGTGGATCCTGGATGCATCGATCAATATTTCTATGGAGCCCTTTCGCGCATTTGTAGGAGATAACCTACCTGCGAAACAGCGCACCACTGGTTTTGCGATGCAGAGTTTTTTTATTGGTACCGGGGCTGTGGTCGCGTCTTCTTTGCCTTATGTTTTTACCAATTGGTTGGGGTTGAGTAATCAGGCTGCGGAAGGCGTGATTCCTGATTCAGTGAAGTGGTCTTTCTATATTGGAGGTGCGGTCTACCTCGCTGCGGTCTTGTGGACGATATTACGCTCTAAGGAATATTCGCCTGTGGAGCTGGCCGCATTTACGGAGGGGATGGATGAGATGAAGCAGAGTGCCGGAGAAGGTGGTGATCATAAGGAAATTAAAGCAGCGGAAAATTTCAGGACAGGTGTGTTTTTCCTGGTGATTGGAATGGTGCTGACGATATGGTTTGGATTGAGTGCGTTTCCAAAAGAGTTATTCCTTTTCTCCTCCGGTGCTGTGGTAGCGGGTATGTTGTTTTTAGCGGCCGGAGCTATGAAACGGATGACGGGCAAGCGTTCGGGTTTTATCACGATGATCGATGACCTGCAACATATGCCGGCGGCAATGAAGCAATTGGCGGTGGTCCAGTTTTTTTCCTGGTTCGCGCTTTTCTCGATGTGGATCTATACGACGTCTGCTGTAACCCACCATTTATATAATGCCACTGATACCACATCCAAAGCATATAATGACGGTGCGGATTGGGTGTCCCTATGTATGGGGATTTACAATGGCGTAGCGGCTTTAGTGGCATTTGGACTACCATGGTTGGCCCGCAAAACCAGCCGCCGGGACGCGCACATGATCTGCCTGATCCTTGGGGGGCTGGGCTTGGTGTCCGTTTATTTTCTCCCCAATCCACAGTGGTTGGTGCTCTCCATGGTCGGCGTAGGGGTAGCCTGGGCATCGATTTTGTCCGTGCCCTATGCGATGCTGGTGGGTTCACTTCCCTCCCATAAGATGGGCTACTACATGGGAGTGTTTAATTTCTTTATCGTGATTCCCCAGATTGTAGCTGCGGCCCTGCTTGGCTTCCTGGTGAAGACTTTCTTCGATGGATCCGCCGTGCATGCCTTGATCATTGGGGGATGCTCGATGATTTTAGCGGGACTGATGTGTAGGAGGGTGCAGGATAAAGATTAATCCAGGGGTATCTGTGATAGAATCGTCAGTCGTGAGTCGTCAGACGTCAGTGGTGAATGGTCAGTTGTGAGGAGTGAGCAGTGAATGGTGAGGGAAATCGTGAGTCGTCAGACGTGAGTCGTCAATTGTGAGTGGTGAGTTGTGAGTTGTGAATGGTGAGTCTTAAATGGTTTGAGGTAAGTGCTCGGAAAGAATCACGTCTTACATCTGGAATCTAGAATCTGGCATCTTCTGCCTGACATCCCTGATAGGACAAAATCATTATTTAGGCAAACCTAAAAATAATTTTCATATCATCTAATAATTCTGCATCTTTGCGGCATGGGACTATCCTATGCTGAGGAAAATTACCTCAAAGCCATACTCAAACTATCAGGCACACCTGATGGGTCGGTCAATACAAATGCTATTGCCACCCAGTTGGCCACATCTGCCGCCTCTGTGACAGATATGCTTAAAAAGCTGTCAGAGAAGGAATTAATCACGTATCAGCGATATAAGGGAGCCGGACTGACAGAGGAAGGTCAGCGCGTAGCGACCAACCTGGTCCGGAAGCACCGGCTGTGGGAGGTTTTTCTGGTCCAAAAGCTCGGTATGACCTGGGATGAGGTACATGAGATCGCAGAGGAACTGGAGCACATCCAATCTGATCACCTTATCGACAAGCTGGATGCTTTTTTGGGCCATCCAAAATTTGACCCTCACGGAGATCCGATCCCCAATGCCCAGGGAAAATACACCCTGAGAAGCCAGGTGCCCCTGGCCGAACTTCATCCGGGGCAAAGCGGAATGGTCATCGGTGTGCGTGAAGATGACAATGCCTTTCTCAAACATCTCAATGACAAGGGCATCCACATTGGGGTCACGGTGGAGGTGATTACCCGGGACGATTATGATCACGCCCTCAGGTTGCGCATGGAAGATCTCGAAATTAATCTGGCCGGCCAGGTGGCCAGGAATATTTTAATCAAACCACTTTAAACCTATGTATGCTATAACACGTCAAATCATATCGGTCCTGCTTCTTTTATCATGTGTATATGTGATCTCCGCGCAAGCTCCGAAGCGAAATAAACCACTCGTCGTTTCCTCCGCTTCAATTTTTGCAGACATTGCTTCCACGATTGGGGACACCCTGATCGAATCCGTCAGCATCGTACCGATCGGCGGCGATCCGCACATCTATGAACCCACACCAGGCGATGTGCAATTGCTCAACAAGGCTGATCTCATCCTCCAAAACGGACTCACCTTTGAAGGCTGGATCAGTGACCTGATCAAAAACAGCGGATCTAAGGCCAGCGTTGTCACCATCACTGAGGGCATTGAACCTATCCGTAGTGAGATGCATCAGAATGCGGTGGATCCCCATGCCTGGATGGATCCTGTGAATGGAAAAATGTACGCCCAAAATATTCATGCTGCGCTTTTAAAACTATTGCCTGAGCATCAAGAAGAAATCCAATTGAGATTTGAAAAGTATCTCGAACAACTGGAGCAACTCGATCAGTACGTAAGCGACCAAATCAGCAGGATTGATTCCAGTAAAAGAATTTTGATCACCAGTCATGATGCCTTTCAGTATTATGGCAGACGATATGGATTGCGACTCGAGTCCGTGCTTGGTACCTCTACGGATGCGGATGTCAAGACGTCCGACATGGTGAGATTGAATGAAGTGATACGCAACACCAAAGTGCCCGCGGTATTCATTGAGAGTACGATCAATCCGAAATTGATCAACCAGGTAGCGTCGGATAATAACATCGTCATCGGTGGAAAATTATTTAGTGATTCCCTGGGCGATCCAGCATCACCCGCAGGCACATATCTCGGAATGATCCGGCACAATACCGATGTGATCATTCAAGGTTTGACCAGCACAACAATACAAGTTGAAGAAAAGAAAGGTTCAAGCCGGACCTTGATTATCGTAGCATGCATTGCCTTTCTGGTGTTGTTGGTGGGTATTGTTATATGGAAAAAAAGAAGCGCCTGATGAATGCACCAATCTCGATCGAAGGGCTATCGGTGTCCTATGATAAAAAGCGGGTCCTGAGCAATATTTACTTGCGCATCACTGAGGGAAAACTCATTGGTGTCCTGGGACCGAATGGTGCGGGTAAATCAACCTTGTTTAAAGCCATTCTGGACCTGACACCGGCCACTTCGGGAACGGTATTGATTTTCAATAAGCCCATGCGGGAGAGCCGGATGCGATTGGCCTATGTTCCGCAACGCGATGAAGTGGATTGGAATTTTCCGGCTACGGTGCGTGACATCGTGATGATGGGTCGATATCCCAAAAAATCAATCATGCAATCCATGAATGCCGTGGACAAGCAAAAGGTGGAGGAAGCATTGCGTGAACTTTCGATCCTGGATCTGGCCGACCGTCAGATCGGTGCCTTATCCGGAGGGCAGCAACAGCGTGTCTTTCTGGCACGGGCATTGTGCCAGGAAGCAGATATACTATTGCTTGACGAACCCTTTGTAGGCGTCGATATCACAACGGAAGAACACATCATCCGCGTGCTGAAAAAATTATCCTCCCAGGGAAAAACCTTGTTAGTCGTACATCATGATCTCTCTACAGTCAAGTCCTATTTTGACCAGGTCATCCTGATCAACCAGCGGCTAGTGGCGTATGGCGATACTGCGGATACCTTTACGCCTGAAAATATTGCCAAAGCCTATGGTGCCCCTCATACGGTATTGGTAGAGGCCGGTCAGGGCAGATAAAAGAAAATTGTAGGTTTGGGGTGAAAAGAAATTACGATGTCGGCGATCATCTATAATGTGACGATAAAAATTTCACCCGAGGTCCGCGACCTCTGGCTGCAGTGGATGCGTGGTGAGCATATTCCTGAAGTGATGGCCACTGCGTGTTTTAGTTCCTATCGGTTATTACACCTCGAAGGCTATGATGATGAGGAAGGATTCACCTATGCGATTCAATATGTTTGTCCCAGCCTGGAATTAATGGAAATCTACCGGCGCGAACATGCCCCGGGATTACAACAAAAGCATAAGGTTTTGTTTGAGGGAAAATTTGTGGCGTTTAGAACCATGCTCGGAATTATCGCTGAGGGGTAAGGTGATAGTGGAGAAAAATGAATTAGAAATTTCATTGGGCAGCATTTATTTTAGTTAATGTTTTGCATTTTAATTTTATTTCCCCTACTTTAGTTTTCGCATTTACCCCGGAATAGAATTCAATGGTCTTATTCCATCACCCTATTCAAAAACCAAATCGAAATATTATGGAAAGAACCCCCAGTCGAGCAGCGCAGTAACGTTGCATTTTCCGTTCGATCTCCTCGTTACTAGTATTTGTATGTGTCACATTGAGCGCTGATGTGACCTGAGATGATTTTGTATCCTTTCGACATACAGGATTTGTACTTCTATTTCGGCAAATGTCAGATGGTTGACATTTGGCTGGACAGGGCTTGCTCAAGCCCGGAGATTGTTTTATGTTTAACTAATCTATTTTTAGCTATGAAAACATTTCATAACTTTAATCTGGTCAGCGCTGATAAGCTGACTCAGGAGATCACCCCAGTCCATTCGTTTCATACTTCAATGCAATTGATGACACACACAAACACAAATATTGGGTTTTGGGTTCAGGCCCAATGTAAGACCGTTCAGATCATTTTCCTTCTTTGTTTGATGATCGGAGGGACTGGAAATATGTTTGGTCAGCCCGCCGAAGATCCTTGTGGATGCACAGGATACACTGTCAGAGGAACTCCAGGCGGTACTACCATTATTAGTGCTATGACTCCACCTGTAGCAAATTGCACATGGTTCAGGGGTACAGTACTTATTATGGGTTCGGTCAACTGGACTAATCTTTCTATACGCATGGCTGGCGGTTCCAGTATTGAGGTGGATGGCCAACTCAATGTCGACGAATGTAATATTGGCACTTGTGACACACTTTGGAGAGGAATTAAAGTATTAAGCCCGGACGGAAATGGAATTGTCTTTATTAACTCCAACATCAGCGGGGCAAATATTGCTATTGAATTGGAAGATGAGACTAACTACTTTGTACAGGAGAGCACTTTTGACAACAACTATATCGGGATATCAACGGGCAGCCCGTTTGAAGCCACACCGTCAAATATTACGGTGTACCCTGGAGATGGTGTAATCCTCGGCTGCAGGTTCTTTACAAGCACAGTATTGCCTCCACCATATGGTGGACATCACTATTATCCATCCTGGCCAGTGCTTGCTTCTATTCCTTATAACCAGGGTTATGCAGCTTTATATATTGCAGGATCTACGGGTTTGCATCTTGGGCAGCTCAATGCGAATGCCGCAAACCGAAATTTGATTGATCACATGCGCAATGGAGTGATCGTCCGGGGAGCTACAGCAAGAATTGTAGGAACCGATTTCGAGAATTTTGAAGGCTCAGTTCCAAAAATTGCTGCGTTAAGTGGGCATTTGAATTACAATCAGCGAGGGATCTCTCTGGAAGGTAGTACTTCTCATATCGAACAGGATACCTTTAGAAATGTTATGATTGGAGTACATTCCACCAGGTCCTCTCAAGTCATTGTAGATAACTACATGAACATACCTCTACTATCACCTATCACGGCCACAAGGGGAATCGAAATCAGCCAACCGACAAGTACCTATGTTGCAGATAATTTAATCTATAATGGATTTATGGGTGTAAATGTGGATGGTAGCGGAGTTGGCCTTCGGATTGAATACAATAACCTGTATAGATGGATGACCACTGAAAACAATGTGGGTATCAATCTGCATAGAATTTATGGCGTATCACGTAACAATCGGGTCAGGCATAATGAACTGGAGATCACTGGTGGTCGAAAGGCTGTTGGTATTTCAATGAATCAGGTTCATGAATTATTTTTATTCCACAATACTATTGATTTTTTGCAAACAGAACCCCTTCCAGCCGGAACAGAAAATGCAGGCATTAGTGGAATGCAGGTTTATACAAGCCTGCTTGGAGAGAATATCATCATTGGCACTTCACATTATAAGATGCGGGAAAGGAATGCCGGCATCGTGATGACTAATTGTATGTCCAATGAACACAATTGCAACGAAACAGATGATATGTATTATGGTCAATGGATCATAGGTCCAAATATGCACACAGATCTAAAAAGTAATGAGTTCTATGATGCTACACATGGTCTGGATTTGTTCAGCCCCTCAGCCTTGGGTGTAGTCAGCCTGGGTACACAAGAACATCATGGTAACAAATGGTTAGGATCTTATTCCGCGTATGGAGCATACATTAGCGGCCCAGATCCTGTCAATACAGCTTTAAATTCACAATTCATAGCTGATGAAAGCGATGCGGCTCCAGGAGTACTGATCCCCACTTTGATTGGACCAACGGAAGTTGAGGAGGATTGGTTTGAGGATGGAGAAGGTGAGTATGAAGGAGTTCCATGTACCGAATATCCGATTCCTACACCCCTGACAGATTCTTTAGTAAACCTCGTGCGCCGTCCATTTGTATTCACTGACTACGAGATTGAAATGAACTGGATGCGTAAAGCAGATCTATTGACTTTTCTCCACTTATATCCAACCTATCTTTCCAACACTGTACTCGATAGTTTCTTTGACGCAGAGTCGGCTACACCATTTGGCGAGCTTATCTGGGCTCAGTACCAAATAGGTAAAATTCATGGTATTGATCCGGATATGCCTGAGACGGATTCACTGGTATTTGAATATATGAGTCAAGTCCGTGTATTGGATTCTTTAATTGAATTAAACCCATACAATGTAATTGCACTGAAAGCACTCAGAGTGCTTAAAATCGATACGCTGGCAGGCCATATGCATGATTGGTTGGGTTTTCTCGATACCCAAATAACTGATACAGAAGATTCCATTGACGTTGCGTTGGATGTTGTGGATAATGTTACTCCTTCAAATACCCAGGAGACGGATTTGCAAGCCATGCTGGAGCTGAGGGGTGGGCACATCAAAGGCGATAGTCTGACGACTGCCGAATTGGAAGGGGTCCATGAACTGGCTCGTCAATGCCCATGGATAGGCGCAAGAAGTTTGTCTGAAGCACAGATTCTCTATAGTATCATTGCGGACAGCATCTATACGCATCGTCCCGGAGAATGTACTGAACTTGATCCTTTTATCATAATCGAAGACAGAACGGATAATTCCGGAGTTGTAAATGAACCACGGATCTATCCCAATCCTGCTTCCGATTTTATCTATGTGCAACTCCCGTTCTGGGTTGAATATGTAGAGATACATAGTCTTGAAGGACGATTATGGAAGCAAATATATACTCCTGATGGCGGCAGCTTTACAATTAATATTCGTGATATTCCTTCCGGAATCTATACTATACGGACTCAGGGTAGAAAGAAGACTTTAACTCAACAACTTTCTATCACGAGATGACCAAACGATTGATTTTACTTTGGCTCTATAGCATGGCCTTGGGCCATGCTATAAGTCAAAGAGAAGGCGATTCATGGGTGATTGGATATACTTGGAGGCCAAATCCAAATTACTCTGTTCTACAATTGGAATTTACATCAGGAAATCTTGAGGTAAAGAGGATGTTTAATGAATATTCATCTACAGGTGAAACTTGCAGTACAATTTGCGACAATTTTGGCAATCCTTTAATCTGGACAAATGGTATGCTGATCCGAGGGCTAGGATCTCAGATGATCGAGGATACTATCTCCTATGTGCCAGATGATTGGGTGAATAATAAACCCAGCTTCTGGAACTGGTGGTATAGCGATAATAATTATGCGTTTGGTTTTCCTGTACCAAATGGTGCTATTATATTGCCAGATCCTGGAGATCCCAATCAGTATTATGTAATATACTGCTTTGCAGAATGGGATGACAGGGTAGGCACGTTTACTGTATTTAAATGGCTGAATGCTAAAATCAAACACAATCCGGGAGATACTTTCGAGGTTACCTACAGGGATATTCCATTTGGAGTTGAAAATGTAGAATATCAATATCCAATAAAGGCTGTGCGGCATGCAAATGGGCGGGATTGGTGGCTTTATAGTTTCATCCGAAATACAGCATCTTATCAGCTGACTCTACTTGATCCAACGGGATTACATGACATGGGTTTAATTGATCCAGATATTCATATTCCTAATGGTGCTGGTTTAGCTACAGTTTCACCTCAAGGAAATTATTTAGCCATAGGATTTGACATTTGGGGTAATTATGATCAATATGTATTTCTTTTTAACATAAACAGGTGCAATGGAACACTTGCGTTCAGCGACTCCTTTTCAATAGCTACACAGCTGTGGCCTGGTTTCGGATTCTCGCCTTCTGAAAAGTACTTATACACTTGTTCGGAGCGTAAATATTTGTGGCAGTTTGATATGGAGGCCATCGACATTGGTGCATCGCGCGTACTCGTAGGTGAATACGATGGCTTTGTACATGCGACTAACTGGCCCACAACCTTTGGCCCCATCATGCAGACGCCGGATGGAAGACTATATGTCGTACCGACTACTGCAAGCAATGAGTACCTCCATATCATCGATCGTCCTGATGAACCCGGTACGGCTTGTAAGTTAAAACAACATGCAATCAACCTGACTGTCCCTCAGGGTCGAAGTGCGCCAAATGTTCCCAATTATAGAT
>CAZYHJ010000103.1:0-11045 GCA_964646645.1 uncultured Saprospiraceae bacterium
CCAGCCGTCCTTCATTCCAATATGCGTGGCCCACTTTTGATCCATCCATGTTTTCCTTAGGTGATGGTATGCCCAGGGTATAAGCCAGCAGATCCAATGCGGTATAATTTTTATGATCGCCATATTTCCATAGTTCCAGCGTATCTGCGATGTATTTAATCTCCCAGGGTTTTTTACCCGTGAGATTAAAGAGACCCGGCAGTGGCACATCGTTGATGATCATCCGGCGGCATAAGTAGGGGATGTCAAACTCCCTGATATTGTGTCCGCAGAGAATATGGGTGTTGGGGTCGTTAAATTTCTTTTCAAGGACGTCGGAAAATTGCGCCAAAACTTCCTTTTCATCATGGCCATAAAAGGACTTAATCCTGAGCGCCGGGCCTGAATCATCGACAGTACCAATAATGCCGGCACTGATGACAATGACTTTACCAAACTCGGCATAAATGGCTGCCTTGTCACTGTAGCTTTTGGCAAAATCATCACTGTTCCATTCGTGATCATCCCGCCGGGCCATATACCCGATTTTTTGTTGCCATAAACCCTTTCCGCGTGGATCAAGGTCGTCAAATGAAGGGTAGGTGGATACGGTTTCTACGTCCAGGAACAGGATATGTGATAAGGACTGCATGGCATTGGGTTGCTTTCAGGTGAAATAATAACGGAGGAACAGGCATCCTCTTATCCAACTTGGAGGCCATTCCAGCTATACTAAGGTAGGGATTTACATGTTAGCCCCGTTCCCATCACCTTTTTTTCTATATTTGCCCTGAGGTCGGGATTCCGCCGGCTTCTCCAGATGCTCCCCGGTTAGTTTTTCAATCAATCCCTATCTTTAACATTCGTCAATCACAGATACGAAATCGATATGACACAACAGTCTTCACAACAGAAACTTCTCGCCCTGGCCACCGTAGCCATCATCGCATTGCTCGGACTCAGCGCGTTCCTCATCTATACCAAGGTCAACCAGGATAAGCTTATCAAAAAGCAAAGTGCCGAATTGATCGAAGAAACCCGCCTCAAGGCTGACCTGGAAAAGGAATATTATCAGGCCTTGTCCGATCTGGAAGAAATGAAGGGTACAAATAGCGAACTCAACGCTATGATTGAGACGCAAAAGGCCGAACTCAAGAAACAAAAAGACCGCATCGACAGCCTGATCAAGTCTGCCAAGGAACTGGATCGCGCCAAAGAGGAAATCGCCAAGCTGCGGACTTACGTCACCGAAGTGGAAAAACTCCGTAAGGAGAACGCAAACTTGCAGGAAAGCAACACCGCCCTCACAGGTGAAAGAGATGAACTCGTGCTCATGGTGCAGCAGGAGAAATCTACCAATGAAGCATTGATGGCCAAGCAATCTGACTTGCTGACCGAAAAGGAAAGACTACAGGCAGAAAAGGATGCACTGGCAGGAAAGGTGAATATCGCCTCCGCCATTAAAGTCAATGAAATCTCCGCGGTAGGGTATAAGGTTAAAAGCTCCGGCAAAGAATCCGATAGCAAAAAGGCCAAGACCATCGATGGTATCAAAGTTTGCTTCAAAGCCACTGCCAACGATGTCACTAATGCAGGTACAGAGAAGTTCTACCTGCGGATCATCAATCCACATGGCGAAGTGATGGCCATCCAGGATCTTGGTTCAGGCAGTATGAAACTGGGTAACACGACCGAAACGATACAATACACGCAATATGTGGATGTGGACTATAAAAATGAGGCCATACCCGGATGTATCAACTGGCAGCCCGGCATCCCGTTTGAGACCGGCACCTATGAAGTGGAAATCTACAACAAGGGATTCATGGCTGGAAAAGGCAGCTTTGAATTGAAATAATAAAAAGACTAAAACCGGATTTAAAAGCCACGGGTCAAACCTGTGGCTTTTTTTGTCGGCCATATCCTTAATTTTATGGAAACATCCAAATACCTGAACTGAACCGGAACATTTTAGCGTTTTCTTTGTCATATTCTATCCTATGTTTAGTTGGAGATTCCGCAAATTTGATCCGGATGCATTTTCAGACAGTCCGTTTGACAACCTGTTGAAGGTCTTCAAGGAGTTGCTGATGCATACCTCCGGCAATGTCAGTGAAGCACTGAGCTGGCTTACTCAGATTGATAAGCAATACAATCTCACCACACCGGATTATGGGATCGCTGATTTTATCCGCGAGCTCAGAGAAAAGGGATATATCCGTGAAGACGGGAAGGATCGCCAAATGCGCCCTGCCGCTAAAATGGAGATTGAACTTCGGCGTAAAGCGCTGGACGATGTGTTTGATGATTTGAAAAAATCCAAAAGGGGCGAACACAAAACAAATAACGTGGGACTCGGGGATGAAGTGACTTCAGAAATCAAACCATACGAATGGGGAGATGCCCTGGATCAGATCGCTGTTTCGGAAACCATTAAAAATGCGCATATCAATCATGGTATCGATGAATTCTCGCTGACGCAGGAGGATATGCAGATCCATGAAAGCTTTTATCAGTCACAGATGAGTACAGTGCTGATGATTGATATTTCCCACTCGATGATTCTGTATGGAGAAGACAGAATCACACCGGCCAAAAAAGTGGCTATGGCTCTCTCTGAACTCATTACGACCCGATATCCTAAGGATACCCTGGATATTATAGTTTTCGGGGATGATGCCTGGCAGATCAATATCAAAGATTTGCCTTATCTCGAAGTAGGGCCGTATCATACAAATACAGTGGCGGGCCTTGAATTGGCGATGGAAATCCTGCGCAAGCGGAGAAATCCCAACAAGCAGATCATGATGATCACGGATGGCAAGCCTACCTGTATCAAGATCGGCAAGAAATATTACCAGAATGCTTTTGGCCTCGATAAAAAAATTCTGACCCGTTGTTTTGCCCTCGCGGTGAAATGTCGCAAACAAAATATCCCCGTCACCACCTTTATGATTGCCCGCGACCCCTGGCTGGTCCAGTTTGTGGATCAATTCACGAGAGCCAATGACGGCAAAGCATTTTATAGTAGCCTGGAAGGACTTGGCTCCTTTATTTTTTTGGATTACAAACAGAATAAGCGAAAATTTAAACGATAGATGAATTTCCCGACAACGCTTGGCGAATTAAAGAAACAAGGATACAAGCCTAAAAGCATAAAGCAGGAACTGCGCGACAACCTGATCGAAAGAATCAAAAACAGACAGCCTGTATTTGGAGGAATCTATGGATTTGAGGACACGGTCATTCCGGATATGGAGAGGGCCATCCTTTCCAGGCACAATATATTGTTGCTCGGTCTCAGAGGTCAGGCCAAGACACGATTGGCGCGACTCATGGTGGAACTGCTGGATGAGTACATCCCGATTATTGAAGGCAGCGAACTCAATGATGATCCCATTGCTCCCATCACTGCTTTCGGGCAAAAGCTCGTCGCTCAGTTGCATGACGAAACACCTATACAGTGGGTGCATCGCAGAGACCGGTATGTAGAAAAACTGGCTACGCCGGATGTTTCTGTTGCAGATCTCATTGGGGATGTCGATCCGATTAAGGCGGCAACATTAAAACTGCCTTATAGCGACGAACGTGTGATTCATTTTGGCTTGATTCCACGATCTCATCGTTGCATTTTTGTGATCAATGAGATTCCGGACTTACAAGCCCGTATACAAGTGTCCTTGTTTAATATTCTGCAGGAAGGGGATATACAGATTCGTGGGTTTAAAACGAGACTTCCACTGGACATCCAGTTTGTTTTTACGGCCAATCCTGAAGATTACACTAACAGAGGTTCGATTATCACACCGCTCAAGGACAGGATTGAAAGTCAGATCCTGACGCACTATCCGGAAGATATCCAGGTAGCTAAGCTCATCACTAAACAGGAAGCATTGATCCTGCCGGCCCAAACAGACCGGGTCGTGGTACCTGAGGTGGTGCATAATATCCTTGAACGCATCAGTTTCGCCGCACGTAAGAGTGAGTATATAGATGAGAAATCAGGTGTGTCAGCCCGTCTGAGCATCACCGCGTTGGAGAATTTATACAGCACAGCTGAACGACGCGCCTTGATCAATGGGGAGAAGAAAACAACTGTGCGTATAGCTGATTTCTGGGGTGTGATACCCGCCATCACCGGTAAAATTGAATTGGTGTATGAAGGCGAGGTTGAAGGGCAGTACAACGTTGCATTGCAGCTTGTGGGACAAGCTATTCGTGATGAGTTCCTGGAAACCTTTACCCATCCGGATAAGATCAACAAAGGAAAAGATAAAGACCCCTATGGGGCCATCCGCGCGTATTTCGGAGATAGCCATAGTATTGTGCTCCCCAATGATATTGATGATGAAAGTTTCAATGCCCTGCTGGACTCTATTCCCGGTATGGACAGGTTGCTGGAGTCAGCCAGGATTCCAAAGGAGGAACATCACGTTCACAAAGAAATCGTGTTACATGCTTTGGCGGATCTCGATGTCCTGACCAAGGAACTGACCCAGGGCAAAATTGGCTTTAGCGATCCGCTGGGGAAGATGCTGAACGATCTCGACTAAGTCCGTCAACCCAGCTGTTCCCAAAAGATTTACAAACAAAAGGCTATGCGTTCTGTCTGACCTTCATCGGCGCAGGTCGATGGACGTCTCCTCTGCGTCGGATGGACATACGAAAAGGTTTATCTTTGGCGATCTATAGTTTTAAAGAAAAACCGCTGCTGTGAGTATTCTGATTTTCCTGATTGTCTCTTATATCCTGCTGAGTATAAGTCTGTATCTGCTGTTTCCAAAAGCAGGGGTTCAGGCCGTTAAAGGATTGATTCCCGGTGTCAATTTTGCCGAGTGGTGCAAGTTGATCGGCCGCAAACCTTCCTATGCGCTCTGGCTGCTTTTCCCGATCGTCAATCTTTTCATTTTTTGCGGTATGGCCGTGGATCTCGTGAGATCCTTTGACAAACTTGCCTTCCGCCATAGTGCCATGGCGGTCATCTATGCTCCGGCTATTTTTACATCCATCGCGCTTAGCAAAACGGATAAATATGTCAGCCCGATTTTGCCCCGCGAAGAAGAATACAAAAAGCAGATCGAGGAGGCCATTAAATCCAACAAGCCCCGGCAACTTGAAAAGTTATTAAAGAGTAATCCCTACCGCAAATCACAAATAAGGGAATGGACAGAAGCGATAGTTTTTGCGGTTTTTGCCGCAGCCTTTATTCGGATGTTCCTGATCGAAGCATATAAGATACCTACGCCATCCATGGAAGGATCGCTCCTGGTCGGGGACTTTTTGTTTGTGAGCAAAGCCCATTACGGCATACGCACGCCAATGACGGTGGCCGCATTTCCTTTGTTGCACAATATGATGCCTATCGTCGGTGGTGAGTCGTATCTTGAAAAACCTTCCTTGCCTTATTTCAGATTACCCGCTTTAGAATCTATTGACCGCAATGAGCCGATCGTATTCAACTGGCCGGTGGGGGACAGCGTTTACATTTCACCATCACGTTCCTATACTGCGCACCAGGTCAAAACGAATCCTGAAGCCAGAAGAGATGTTGGCAATGCGCCATTGATCACGCGTCCGATCGACAAGAAGGATCATTACATCAAACGTTGTATCGCTGTTGCAGGCGATAGCCTCGAAGTGCGTAATAAACAAGTGTATATCAATGGTCAGCCGGCACAGAATCCAAAGCACCTGCAGTTTATGTACCAGGTCAATTCACAGAATCTGAATTATGGCAAATTAGTCGATCTCGGTATCAGCGTGCCCGATAATCGTGTCGTGCCTTATTTCCTCAGTGAAGATCAGATCAACGAATTGAAGAAAATGGATCCGAATGTGCAGATCAATCCGATCGATATGGCACAGTTTTCATCCGATCTTTTCCCTCATGATCCGGTTCACTTCAGTGGCTGGACCGTAGATAATTACGGACCGATCTATATTCCGAAAAAAGGGGCTACTGTAGCATTGACACCGGAGACTATCGCGCTGTATCGCAGGGTCATTGATGTGTATGAAAACAATGACTTCAAAGAGGAAAACGGGCAATACATCATCAATGGTACTCCGGCCACCTCCTATACCTTTAAACAGGATTACTATTGGGCCATGGGAGACAACCGGCACAATTCCGAAGACTCGCGTGCCTGGGGTTTTGTACCGCATGATCATATTGTCGGCAAGCCATTATTCATCTGGTTTTCCACCAAGCAGGGAAATATGTCCAATGGCATCAACTGGAACAGGATATTCACCTCTGCTTACAAGATGGATTAATCCTGAATGGAGATCAAGAGGGTTCAATTCTATTCCGTTTCGATAACATTCAAAGTGATACGTATCGCAATTTTTATTTGCGCCATAGTACTGACAACAGGCTGTGCATCTTATACAAAGGAGTTGGCGCATCACAGGGAGGAGTATAAAACAGAGTTTATCAACGATCCTCGTTCCCCGCTTGATTCAACTGCTATTGATTCTTTGGATTTCTGGCCCGCTGAACCAAAGGCACGGGTGAAGGCGAAATTTGTGGCGACCCCGCAGGCAGAACCATTTGAGATGCCAACCTATAGTGGGGTGACCCGAACTTATCGTCAATGGGGAACAGCCACCTTTGTATGGGAAGGAAAAGAAGTTTCATTGGCTTTGTATGAGAATATGACGCTTCGGTCCAATCCAATCTATAAAGATTATCTGTTTCTGCCATTCAAAGATGAAACCAATGGGGTCACCACCTATGGGGGCGGGCGATATCTCAATATGTCAAAAGCGGATACAGAAGACGGCAACATCGTGATTGACTTCAATACGTGCTATAATCCCTGGTGTGCCTATAGTGATGGATTCAATTGCCCGATTCCGCCTGTGGTCAATCATCTCTCTTTTGAGGTCAAGGCGGGGGAAAAGAAGTACCTGGGTGCGGTAAAGAAATCAGTCGACGAGTGAGATGCGTTACCTATTTTAGGCTACTCACCAACCCATCCGTTGAACCCCAACCCACCCATGGCTGTTTATGGTCTTATGGAATACCTTTGAATCAAATACGGTTTGACCAATGGTGATCGTTAATGTTCGGATACCGGACCAAGATTAATGGATATGTTGATAGCGCTACTTTTTTCTCTTGCTTCCTTTTTTATACCCGGAAGTGCTCAGGAGCCTTTGGACCGGTGGTTGGTCGAACTAAAGTCAGGTGATCATACATGTCTCGCCACATGGCAGGCGGAAAGAAATTTGGGAGAGGGGGTGCTTCATGTGCGAAAACTCCCTGTGGGGCATTGGTGGGTGATCCAGGTTCCTGCAAGTCATTCGGAGTCATTGCGTCAATTGCCTTGTATCTCAAGGATGACGGTAGATCGCAAAATAGAATGGCGGAAGCAGCCAAACGATCCCGCGTACATCCATCAGGCGGATATGAATCTGATTGGAATGCCTAAAGCCTGGGACTACACTACAGGCGGAATCACAGCTTATGGGGATACGATCACTGTTGCGTTGGTGGACGATGGTTACCAGATAGACCATCCAGACCTGGTGCCTAATCTATGGGTCAACTATAGTGAAATCGCCGGGGATGGAATTGACAATGATGCGAATGGCTATATCGATGACCGGATGGGTTACAACGTCAGTACCGATAATGACCAGCATGCACGCAAAACGCATGGTACATCGGTTGCGGGAGTGGTAGGAGCCAGAGGCAATAATGGTTTTGGGGTAAGTGGTGTGAATTGGAACGTTAAACTTTTGTTGGTTAGCGGGGGTGAATTTGAGTCTCAAGTCATAGAAGCCTATCAATATATTCTGGATGCGCGTAAAGCGTATGATGATTCCAATGGTGCCAGAGGAGCGTTTGTGGTTGCGACCAACCTGTCGGGAGGGGTTAATTATGCCTGGGCCGATGAGCATCCTTTATGGTGCGAGATGTATGATAAACTTGGCGAACGAGGGGTACTCAGTGTAACCGCGGCACCAAATGATCCTATATCTGTTGATGAGTTTGGGGACATGCCCACTACATGCACCTCTCCATATATGATGACTGTCACCAATGTGGATCCTGATGACATCATCATGGGTAATGCAGGGTTTGGCTTACAGAGTATTGATATAGGAGCTCCGGGGGAAGGAACATTTACGACTGCCCTAGGAGGGCAATACAAAGATTTTCCGGGGACGAGTGCGGCCGCACCGCATGTCGCTGGGGCTATCGCGTTGATTTGCAGTACGCCTTGTCCTGATCTTTTAGCAGAAGCCAAAACAGATCCATCAGGAACAGCCGAACGGATCAGGAACCTGATTTTCAGTACGGCCAGGCCTAATAATTCATTGGATGAAATCACCGTGACGGGCAGAAGGATACAGGTGGATGCCGCTTTAAAAAAGACGCTCGAGGATTGCGGACTCACAGGGGAGGGTGAAATAGATATTACTTCTGTCCGCCCGAATCCTGTTAAAACGGGGAGCGTGGAGGTCTTTTTTGAGTATACGGGGGATATTACTGATGCTTTTTTTGAATTATTCACCGTCACCGGGGCCAAACTGGGTCAGTTTACCCTCAGCTTCCAGGACATCGAGCGTAAGTCCTTTGTCCTTGACACACGCTCTTTGCCCGCGGCGGTGTATATGCTGACCCTGAGATTGGATGACAAAAAAATCACCCGAAAGGTTGTCGTGCTTTGAGCGGAGGGGGTAATCAGTTGATGGTGAAGGGGGTCGGTAAAATTATATGCACAGGGAGCAAAAAACCTGCAGGAAACGATTATCTTTGCGCTCCATTTAAAGGATACGGCTTCGTAGCTTAATGGATAGAGCACCTGACTACGGATCAGGAGGTTGAAGGTTCGACTCCTTCCGAAGTCACTCTTTTTTGTTGTAGATATTTGAATTAGAATTAATTATAAATTATAATAAAGCCAGATATTATGGCCAGGGAATGTCAATTGACCGGTAAAAAGCCGATGACGGGACACAAGGTCTCTCACTCCAACGTGAAGACCAAGCGCAGGTTCTTACCCAATCTGCAGAAGAAAAACTTCTTTATTCCTGAGACGGGACAGTGGGTGCAGATCAATGTTTCCACCTCCGCCCTGAGGACGATTGACAAGTTGGGAATCTACGATTACCTTAAAAGATTAAAAGCAGAAGGCATCGATACCGGTGTCACCCTGAAAAAATAAAAGTAACCGCGCAACCGCAGAATCATCATGGCAAAGAAGTCAAAAGGGAACAGGATACAAATCATACTTGAGTGCACCGAGCATAAAGCCACCGGTTTGCCAGGTACCTCCCGCTACGTGACCCAAAAGAACCGTAAAAACACACCGGACAGGGTAGAACTCAAAAAGTACAACCCGATCCTGAAGAAAATGACCGTTCACAAGGAAATCAAATAATAAAATCATCTAACGATGGCTAAAGTTTCTAAAAACGCGAAAGTTGCCCAGCGTGCCGCCAATGTCGGTTCAGGACGTGACTATGTGAAGGTGGTAAAACCGATCAAAGATCCCGTCACCGGCAAATATTCCTACAAGGAAGTAATGGTGCACAAGGACAAAGTGAAGGATTTCTTCGCTGAGAAATAATCGAGGCCCCCGGGCCACTTCACTACAAGACATCTTCGGTATCTGGGATGCAGGGTTTGAGATTGATCACCACTGCGTTCCAGATATCTTCATTTTTGACCGAATCCTTCCACAATGAGTTTCTTTAAAAAATTCTTCTCAAAAGAAAAAGAACAGGAACTGGATCAGGGCCTTGAAAAAACCAAATCCAGCCTCTTTCAAAAGATTTCCAAGGCCGTAGCCGGCAAATCCAAGGTCGACGTCGAAGTCCTCGACGAACTCGAAGCCGCGCTGATCTCCAGCGATGTGGGTCTGGAGACAACCGTAAGAATCATCGAGCGTATCGAAGCCCGCGTGGCCCGCGATAAATATCTCAATGCATCAGAACTCAACTCCATCCTGCACGATGAAATTGTTACTCTACTCACGGAAAACAATACGGTTGACCTGGATGACTTTGATCCTCCGGCAGGAAAGAAGCCTTATGTCCTCATGGTCGTAGGTGTCAATGGGGTAGGGAAGACCACAACGATTGGTAAACTGGCTTATCAATACAAGAAAAAGGGTTTGACAGTGCTACTGGGCGCGGGTGATACCTTTCGTGCCGCCGCTGTGGATCAATTGAAAATATGGTCCGAAAGGGTAGGCTGTGCTTTTTTTAGCAAAGGAATGAATACGGATCCCGCCGCCGTTGCTTTTGAAGCAGTGCAGGAAGGATTGAAAATAAACGCCGATGTCATCATCATCGACACTGCAGGTCGCCTGCACACCAAAACGCACCTGATGCGCGAGTTGACGAAGATTCAGAAATCAATAGATAAATGCCTGCCCGGCGCACCACATGATGTCCTGCTGGTGCTGGATGCGACCACAGGCCAGAATGCCATCGAACAATGTCGCCAGTTTTCGGAAGCCACGGAGGTGACTGCACTTGCGCTCACCAAACTGGATGGAACGGCCAAAGGCGGCGTCGCGTTGGGGATTTCGGATCAGTTTAAGATTCCGATCCGGTTTATCGGCGTAGGAGAGCGGATCGAGCAACTTCAGGTCTTTAACAAAAGGGCCTTTGTCGATTCATTGTTTAAGGGGTCGGAAACGCTCAAAGGGTAACATGCCTGGTGTGCATGGATGAGAAGCATCTCAATAAGATGGTTGGAAATAAAAAAAGGTGACTATAGCTAGCCACCTTTCCAACAAAATATCCAACCAAAATTCTTTAGATCAACTACGCACCACTTCTGCTGCTTCAGGCATAAACCTGATGCTGATTTCATAAGGAACGAGCTGACGCGCTGATTTATATTTCACCTGGCGATAGTTTAATATTTCTTTAACACGCCGGCAGGTCTCTTCATTTTGTCCATTAACGTCAAAAATGACAAGTTCATTTTGAGCATTGATCAGAAACCTGATCGTGACAACATCAAATGACGCTTTAACGTCCTCCGAGGTTTTTCTTTTAACAATCGATTTGATCTCTTTTGAAAGCAGAGACAAATTGGA
>CAZYHJ010000104.1:0-10675 GCA_964646645.1 uncultured Saprospiraceae bacterium
GCAATAGGCAATTCGAAGCGCAGCGAAGATCCCGCAGTGCTGCGAAGCCACTAAGCGGGAGGGCAAAGAGCATAGAGCATAGAGCATAGGGCGATAAGATGAAAATTTTCTATGTTATGCATAGAATGTCTGGTGCCCCCTTCAGAGGGCAAAGGGGGTATAAGGGTCTCCTTCGCGCGGAAAGTCGTTTCGGCGCCGCTCAACGACCGTAACTCCAGCCGAGACCAGTGACGCAATTTTTATTTTCACTCCCCCACAGTTTATTCCAATGGACGTTTCGACTTCGCTCTACGTCTTCACAGCTCTAACTAGTAAAATTTTCAACTTCATATTGAGATGACGAGATGATCATAATATGCTTTGCCGATGCATCCATTTAGGCCTAAATTTGTAATCTATCCTTTTAATGATTATGACCGCGACCATTGAAATCAGTTTATATCCGTTAACGGATGACTACCCTGCTCATGTCCTGCGATTCCTCAGCAAACTTAAACAACTGTCAGGCGTGGAGGTTTCTACGAATGGTATGAGTACGATTCTGATCGGGAATTATACCGGTATGTGGAAGCAATTGGGTGAGTTGATGGAGGAAGAGATGACAGGTGGATCTTCGTTGTTTGTGATGAAGGTGGCGCCTGGCCGGAGAGAGTTTGTAAGTGAAGATTGAAAAGTGAAGATTGAAGAAAGTTGTGCTGTCGAAAGAGATGGAGTGATGGGGTTTATGGGTTTAGTAAGTTTATAGGTTTATAAGCTTAGGAGATTAGGGGTTTAGGAGATTAGAGCTTCTTTGGTCAGAGGGAATCGTTAGGATTTTCTTGATGCTGGGTATGGATTTTCTGGTTGTGACCGTATTTGAATTCGATGTAAAGTCCACCAATCAGCAGGAGGGCAAGTGTGATCCATTTCATGATCTCAAATGATTTTTCCCTAGCTGTTGGATTGTTGTAGAAAACTATGAGCATCACGCAGGAAAAAACCATTGTAAAAACGAAAACAACCATTTGAAGCGTCTTAATTGCTACATCACGATCTGACTCTTCAATTTTGTTCCAATTCCGGACCAGCCAATAAATGAAAATGATAAACGCAATTAGTTGGAGAATGGATAAATAAGGTTCGGGGATGACGTTCATTTGTTAAAGTTACGGGATCATTCTGAATAGCGCAGCCACTTGACCATTTCTTTGATTGTGACTTTTTTACCATACATCAGTATGCCCACGCGATAAATCCGGCTGGTGAGCCAGATGAAAAACCACACTGTGGCCAACATCAATACAATAGACAGAACGATTTGCCACCAGGGCGGATCGAAGGCCAGGCGGGCGGGCATGATGATCGGAGAAAACAACGGGAACAAGGATGCGAATACCGCAAGACTGCCGTTCGGATTGGAGAGTACAGGAAAGAGCATATAAAAAGCAATAAGGACCACGAAAACGATGGGCAACATCAATTGCTGACCCTCGCCCATGTCCTCGCTGATCGCGGAACCCATGGCGGCAAACATGGAACTGTAGATAAAATATCCTCCAAGGAAAAAGATAATAAACACCGGCAGGATCAGCCACCATTTGACATCAAATATCGCCTTGATCACTTGTTGCCCAGAGAAGGCATCAAATGATTCCTGATTGACCTGGGCAACATTACCTACACTATTCATTGGAGGTGGCTCGACTCCGGGAAGGAAAGCCATCACAATGGTCAACACAATCGGAATCAACACTGCCCACAAGGCTAGTTGGGTAAGTCCCACTCCTCCGACACCTATCAGTTTTCCCATCATCAATTGGATCGGTCGCACACTGCTCACCATCACTTCCACAATACGGCTGAGTTTTTCTTCCATGACGCTGCGCATCACCATGCTGCCGTAGATAAAAATGACGAGGTACATCAACACGCCCATCAGCGCCCCGAGGGCCGTACCGATGATAATGTTGAGTTTTCCAGCTACAGGTGAATCGGCGGGATTGTTGGGATCCAACATTCCATTTTCCAAATTGACGTCAGCACGCAATGAATCCAACAGGCTTTGATCGATATTGGATTTTTTCATCCGGTACTTTTCAATCTGGTCGCTCAAATGAGACTCGATCGATTCAAGCAGCATGAGAGAGGGTTTCTCTTTGCTAAAATACTCTGCCGACAATTTCATTGCCGCGGTATCGCTCATGGGCGGAACGTATACTAATAGATTATAACCAAGGGATCCGTAGTCCTCTTTCAGTACATCAAGGTCTTTATCTGAAAAATCAAAAGGGAAATGCTCGTCTTGTTGAGCCATCTGCCGGATGATGCCGGTATGATCTGAGATGACCACTTGCTGGTCCGTTTTATTTCCGGCGCTCATGATCAATCCGATGAGTATGCTGAATAAGGCAATGCCTATCGGCGTCAGCAATGTTACCAGGATAAAGGATTTCTTTTGTACCCGGCTCAGGTATTCTCTGCGTGCAACGATCCAGATCTTACTTTTCATGACTTACTCCTTTTACCTGGCTGATAAATATTTCATTGATGGATGGCAGGATCTCATGGAAAGCATGAATCTCACAACCTGCATGGATCAGGAATTGCAACAGATGATTGGGTGAGTCGTTGGGGGGAAGTCTGAAAACTGCGTTGTGGTCTTCTGCATTTACTAATTCAAGTCCCCCGCTGAAGGTTGCCGGCAACTGTCCTTTAAAATGGACAGCATAAAGATTTTCCTTAAACCGGTTTCTGATCTCCTTCACATTGCCCATGAGGATGTTTTTCCCTTGGTTAATGAGAATGATGTTTTCGCACATTTCTTCGACCTGTTCCATACGATGCGTGGAAAACAAGATGGTCACGCCGTTGTTGCGGAGCCGGTAGATTTCCTCCTGGATCATATTGGAGTTGATTGGATCCAGGCCGGTGAAAGGTTCGTCGAGGATGATCAGTTTGGGATCATGCACGATCGTGGCGATGAATTGAATTTTTTGCTGCATCCCTTTGGAGAGCTCCTCTACTTTTTTATTCCACCAGTCGAGGGCTTCAAACCGATCGAGCATGATTTTGCATTTGCGAGCGGCTTCCTGAGCTGAGAGACCTTTGAGTTGGGCGAGGTAGATCAGGTGCTCCCCTACTTTCATTTTCTTGTATAATCCTCGTTCCTCGGGTAGATATCCCATTTGCTCAGGATGGGATTTGGTGAGTTGTTCGTCGTTGAAGTAAACATGTCCGCTGTCCGGGCCTGTGATGGTCGTGATGATGCGGATCGTCGATGTTTTTCCGGCGCCATTCGGACCGAGCATGCCGAAGATGGTGCCGGGCTGGACATCAAAACTGATTTCATCGACGGCGACGAAACTGCCGTAACGTTTAGTGACTTTGTCGAGTTGGAGGATAGGGTTCATGAGGGCGTAAAGATGGGAAAAAAGGTGGATTGATTGAGGATGGGAAGGTGTGTTGAGAAAGTTGAGTGATGATGCCTGGTCGGCATCATCGGTTTAGAAAGTTTAGGCTTGAGATTTATCCGATTTAAAATAACGCCTCATTACCTAAATATTTAACCTAAACTTTCTAAACAGCGGCATCGAAAAGATGCCATGCGCTAAACATTCTAAACACAATGTGCCTGAATATCCATTTTCCTGATCCTGCTATTCCGGGGCGAGGCGGATGCGCAGGCCATCGATGCTTTCATGGACCCGGATCTGGCAGCAGAGGCGGCTGTTGTTGCGGGTGGAGTAGAGGATATCCAGCATCTCTTCTTCTTCATCCGATTTGTCGCTGAGCTTGTGATCGCTGAGGATGTAGACATGGCAGCTTCCGCAAAGGGCCATGCCTCCGCAGGTGCCGAGAATAGGCAAGTCATTGGCCTTACAGGCTTCCATCACATTGAGTCCCATGTCAGAAGGAATCTCAAGGTGATGGGTTTGATCATCGTGATCGATGACCTCAATGCGTACCATTCCGTTTGTAGCTGTATCCAAGGGTTATCCGGATTAAGGGGGCAAAAATAGGGATTTGAACTTTGTTCAAATCAATTCATATTTCCCCTATATTAGTCTTCAATTCACCAAATTGAAAACAAATCATGCTTGCCAAGACACACGCGGCAGCGGTCCACAGTGTGGACGCAATCTGGCTGCTTTTCTGGAATTTTCTACATATCGTGAGAGGTCATCGGGATTTCATGCCCTCCATTAAATGTCCTGGTCATGAAGAGTGAGCCACTACCCTATTTGAATATCCAGGGAACTATATTGACGATCCGCCATCAAAATGTGATGCTGGATCGGGATCTGGCATTGCTCTATGGAGTGGAAACCAAGCGGTTGAACGAGCAGGTCAAACGGAATATCAACCGATTTCCGTCTGAATTCATGTTTCAGCTGACCAATGAAGAAAAAGCTGAGGTGGTCGCAAATTGCGACCACCTGCAGGCATTGAAGTTTTCGAGGACAAATCCTTATGCATTTACAGAACATGGTGCGGTCATGCTTGCTGCTGTGCTGAATAGTGAAGCAGCCATTGCCACCAGCATTGCCGTCGTAAAGGCATTTGTTGAAGCCAGGAAATGGGCGATAGAACATGCAGCACTGGCCCGAAGGATGGATGAACTGGAAAAGAAATACGATTTAAAATTTACCAGTGTTTTTGCGGCTATCAGGGAGTTAATTCAGCAACCACCGGCGACCCGCAGAATGATTGGGTTTAAACCGAGAGACAAATGATAGACAACCTATAGATACATTCATTTCTTCACCAAATTGAAAACAAATCATGCTTGCCAAGACACACGCGGCAGCGGTCCACGGCGTGGACGCCCGCACCATTGAAGTGGAAGTCAACTCCGGAGGAGAGGCTGCCCAGGGTCAACCTATGTATTTTCTTGTCGGCCTGCCGGACAATGCGATCCGCGAGGGATGGCAGCGAATGGAAGCGGCCATTAAAAACATCGGGTATCGTATGCCCAGATGTCGCATCGTTGCTAACCTCGCGCCTGCAGATATCCGGAAAGAAGGAGCCGCATATGACTTGCCGATAGCCACCGCGATTGCCGCGAGCACCGGGATGATATCCCATGAGAAGATTGATAAGTACATGCTAGTGGGTGAATTGTCCCTTGATGGTTCGATACGACCTGTGAAAGGCGTGCTTCCGATGGCCATACAGGCGCGTAAGCACAAATTTGATGGCCTGATCGTACCGGAAGCCAATGCCCGCGAGGCGGCAATCGTCAATCAACTCAACGTATACGGTGTCAGTAATCTCTCTGAGGTGTTTGACTTCTTTAACGATATCAAACCGCTTACCCCATACCAGTATGATACACGTGAAGCATTCAAGGAAGCGCAGGATAAATATGCGTTTGACTTTTCGGATGTTAAGGGGCAACAGAATATCAAGCGTGCGCTGGAGATTGCGGCGGCCGGAGGTCATAATGTGATACTCATCGGGCCACCGGGTGCAGGAAAAACAATGCTTGCGAAACGACTGCCAACGATATTGCCACCATTATTGCTCAATGAAGCCCTGGAGACCACAAAGATTTATTCTGTTGCAGGTAAACTACCAAAAGAGTCAGCACTCATTACCAACCGGCCCTTCAGATCTCCTCATCACACCATCAGTGATGTGGCCCTCGTTGGCGGCGGATCAAGTCCTAATCCAGGAGAGATATCTCTGGCGCATAATGGCGTATTGTTTCTTGATGAACTGCCTGAATTCAAACGCTCGGTATTGGAGGTATTGAGACAACCCATGGAGGATCACCGGGTGACTATATCGCGTGCCAAGGTGGCTGTGGATTATCCGGCCAACTTTATGCTTATCGCCTCCATGAATCCTTGTCCTTGCGGCTTTTATAATCATCCCGAAAAAGAATGTGTATGTGGAGCCGGTGTCGTTAAAAAATATCTCAATAAAATTTCCGGGCCCTTGCTGGATCGCATTGATCTGCATGTAGAGGTGACTCCCGTATCAATTGATGAGTTGTCGCGCAATGAAATGGAATCGGAGAAGAGTTTTGATATACGTGAGCGGGTGATCCGTGCGAGACAGATCCAGGAGGATCGATTTTCACATCTTACCGGTGTGCATAGCAATACGCTGATGCCAAGCCATCTTGTGCGGGAGATTTGTCATATTGATGCCGCAGGATCAGCACTATTAAAAACAGCGATGAAGAAATTGCAATTGTCTGCTCGTGCGTATGACCGGATTTTAAAGGTGTCGAGGACCATTGCGGATCTGGCGGGGAGTAAGGAGATTGAGATACCGCATTTGGCGGAGGCGATACATTTTAGGTCATTGGACAGAGAGGAGTGGGCTGGGTGAACGATGTTGATATTGATGTAGAGACGCAATGCATTGCGTCTCTACATCAATATCAACATCCTCCAATGCATTGCGTCTCTACATCAATATCAACATCCTCCAATGCATTGCGTCTCCACATTCAAATCTCCTGCGTCGCCACCGCAAACACCAATTTCATCATCCCCTCATCCACTTGCTGACGATCAGATGCTGATGATGATGAATGCGTGAGGATATTGTCCGAGACGGTGAGCAAGGTGAGGGCACGGACATTATTTACGGCAGCAAGGGCGTAGATGATACCGGACTCCATCTCCACGGCCAGGATGCCTTTATTTTGCCAATGCGCCCATCGCAACGGATCAGGATGATAAAACATATCGGTACTGAATACCGGTCCTTCCAGCATGGGTATACCAGATGAAACGGCTATTGTTCTTGTGGTTTGCAGCAATGAATCCGAGGGTAATGAAGGAGTGTCAAAATCGGGGGAATATAACAGATGCGTGGCCGAGTCCGAATACGCCGCCGTAGCGATGATGGGTTGACCGATTAATAAACCCGGATGCAGGGCTCCGCATGTTCCGATCCGGATGATGGTCTGTACGCCATAGTCATGGATCAGTTCATGCACATACAATGCCGTGGACGGAATACCAATGCCAGTACCTTGCACGGATACTCTTTGACCCTGGTAATACCCGGTAAAGCCCAGCATACCGCGGATCTCGGTATAGCAAACTACATCCGAGAGCATGCTTTCTGCAATATACCTGGCCCGTAAAGGGTCGCCGGTGATCACTACTTTATCTGCTATAACTCCAGGTGCAGCACCAATATGCAAACTCATACGTTCCCGATCTGTTCAGATCTGAAAAGTACTAAAGTTCCAGGTACGCGTACACCCGAAGTCCTGGTTTGAAGGAAGCTATCCCTCAAGCTATCATTTGGAAAAGTCAAATACTTCCTGAATCTTCTTCCAATAGACCAGTTTAAAATTCTGGGGCCACAGTGGGATTTTTAAAGTAATTTTAGAAAGATATGTATCGGTTTCTTCCGGATCGGTTTTATATGCTGAACTGTATGATGAAGCGAAGCGCCTCAAAAACAGCTCGACTTCTCATCCTGATTTACATCCTTCTTTCCAATGGAGCTTCGGTTCTGTTATGTCAGAACCTGGTGCCAAATCCAAGTTTTGAAGAATATGATGAATGTCCCTACGATGGAGATAGTGATGGACCTATGCCTTGCATTCCCTGGATTAGCTCATACTCGTGCAATTATTTCAATGTTTGCTTTCCTGGCTTTTATGGGGTTCCGGAAAATTTTAAAGGTTTTCAGCAGGCACATACCGGTGAAGCCTATATTGGGGCATATCAACAAAGTGAGAACAATGGGAATACCGAATTTCCGCAGGTTGAGCTCTTAGAAGAACTTGTAGAAGGTCAATGCTACCAGGTATCCTTTTATACTAGTTTGGCCAATGAGGGTTGTGGAATAAATTGGTTGGGTGTGGCATTAACACATGAGATTGGGGGATGGCCGGGATATTATCCTACGCAGATCGATATTGAATATCTGTATTATTCTGACACGAGTCAATGGATGCCTTTTGTCGGGACGATGATTGCCATGGGAGGAGAGAGGTTTTTGACTCTAGGCAATTTTCATGAAGAAGAAGAAACCGAGATTGATCCATTGTGTTTTCCTCCGAATCAATCTGCTTATTACTATTTTGATGATGTAGCTGTTGAGGCTGTTGAAACATTTCCAATTGCTGTTGATTTGGGAGGCCCATATACATCGTGCTTTCCAGTAATTCTTGACCCGCAAATTTCCGGGGCTACTTATCTGTGGAGCGATGGGTCTACAGGACCGGTATTGCAGGTTACTGAGTCTGGAACGTATACCGTGGTTGTCACAACGGGACCTTGTACCGGTGGTGTAGCCTCCGCAGAGGTCACCATTTTAGAATCCTTCACTGCAGACCTGGGTCCGGATGTCACACTTTGTCAAGGAGATGCTTTTACCATCAACCTTGATCCGACCCTCGGCACATATGAATGGCAGGATGGTTCCACATCATCATCCTATACGATCTCGGCTCCGGGCACTTATTCCATCACTATGGATGACGGTTGTCAGATATCAACAGACGCCATCGTGGTTACAGGATTGACCATTCCATATTTTGATCTGGGTTCGGATGATATACTCTGTGCAGGAGATGATCTCTGGTATTCATTTAGTTCCACACTTGGTGATTTTGTCTGGCAGGATGGATCCACTCATCCATATTTCCATGTTGAAGAAGCTGGAAGTTATGCATTGACTGTGACGAATATGTGTGGATCATATTCGGATGAAATCACCTTTACCTTTGACGAACCTCCTGTTTTTGATCTGGGGTCATTTGAGCAGTTTTTATGTGCGGACAGTCTTCTTATATTTGATATTGATGAAACCCTGGGAAATATTCTCTGGCAGGATGGATCTACAACATCTCAATATGTAATTGTATCTCCGGGTGAATATGCGGTGACGATTTCGAATACATGTGGCACTATAACTGATGCCGTCGACATTTATACCATTGATCCCATTTTTATAGACCTTGATGTTATTCCGGAAAACCCTTGTCCGGGTGAAGTGTTTACAATTGATTTGTCTCATAACTCAGGAGAATTTCTCTGGAACACCGGGAGTATTTCTCCGATCATTCAGATTACTTCATCCGGGTTATATGCTGTGACGGCCACAAATGAATGTGGACAAGTAACAGATGAGGTAATGGTGGAATATATGCCTGAAATCTACCCACCGAATCTTGGCCATGACACCCTGATCTGTGATGGTGGGTCTTTGACATTGTCTGTACCGCAAACTGGTGCTTCGGTCATATGGAGTGATATGAGCCAGGGGAATTCATTGGTTGTTTCAACTTCAGGTGAATATGCGGTAACGATTTCGACACCGTGTGAGACATATGCTGACACCATTCAAATCTTTTTTGAACTAGGAGCTCCAACAATTTCTTTGCCGGAACAAATAAATCTGTGTGAAGGTGAAGCTATCATCATCGATCCGGATGTCCCGCACGGTAACTTTGCCTGGAGCGATGGGTCGACTTTGTCATCACTTACAGTGACTACTCCCGGCATATATTCAGTGACCGTCATCAATGAATGTGGTACAGCAGCGGATACGGTACATGTCGTTTCTGTTGGCAGTGCGCCTTTAGTCTCCCTTGGCGCCGATACCTCCATTTGTCCCGGTGGTTCTATTGTGCTCACTCCCGAATTTCTCAATGTAGATCAATGGCAGTGGCCGGATGGTTCCTCTGATTCTATGTTTATGATCTCAGCAGCAGGCCAGGTTGTTTTACAGGTATCCAACAGTTGCGGAACGAACTCTGACACGATCAATGTCCTGGTTTCCCCTGCTTTACCTGCATTTGATATTGGACCTGATACCCTGATATGTGAAGGTGAGTCTGTTACACTCGAATTATCGATTGCTGATGTTGATTTACTTTGGCCAGATGGCAGTGACCAAACTACATTTACAACCGCGGATAGCGGATGGGTTATCGTCATGGTCACTAATGCTTGTGCATCAAGATCGGACACCATGACCATTGAGTGGCATCCTCCATTACCATCACTGGAACTAGGCGCAGATTTACTTTTATGCCCCGGAGAGTCCATAACCATTGAACCGGGAATATTAAATGTTTTATATACTTGGCATGATGGTTCGTCACAACCACATTTTATTGCAACACTACCCGGAACTATTGCGCTTACGATATCTGATGAGTGTGAAAGCGCCTCCGATTCCATACATGTGATTGAATCTAATCTCAGTCCTCAGGTAGACCTTGGGCCTGATGTCAGGGTATGTGAAGGAGAGACCGTGACGCTGTTCTCAGGGGTATCCGGTGTTCAATATTTGTGGCAGGATGGTTCAACCGGTTCATCCTACGAGGCTGATTCATCCGGCTTATATCATCTTACAGTCAGCAATTCCTGTGGTATGGATGTGGATAGCATCGAAGTAACGATCAGTGGTACTGCTCCGCTTACATCCCTTGGCCCGGATACTTCGCTTTGTATAGGTCAATCCATACTGCTGCAAGGGCAACAGCACCATGAGATCACACATCACTGGCAGGATGGTTCATCGGGAGCATCTTATCTGGTAACTACCAGCGGTGAATATATTCTAACGGAAGCGAATTTTTGTGGATCCGATAGTGATACCATTCATATCACCATAGATGGCGTTCCTCCCGGGGTCATGATTGGGAATGATACAACTCTTTGTGCAGGGAGTAGCTTGCTCTTACAGCCACCAATAGTGCCTAACGCAAGTT
>CAZYHJ010000105.1:0-10668 GCA_964646645.1 uncultured Saprospiraceae bacterium
CCAAAACGACCTATATCTCTCATCCTGATGATCCCATGGTTGATGAGTACCGTGCCTGCGAGGTTCATGGCATCTGTAAACGTGTGGGTGATCAGTATCTCACCATGGTTTACAATGGAATCATTTCCGATGAGCGCCCATGACGAAAGATGTTGCATGGATATACTGGCGCCTGCATGATTGTAGATCGCCCTTAACTTCAGGCCCTGTTGAGGGTTGGAGGAGGGATTGTTCATGACCAACACGCCATCATTAATCAGCGTACCGATGCCTCCAAAGGATCCTTCATATAATTGTATCAACCCCTCATTTTCAATCCGCCCGTAAAATTCAATATTTGATGCATTCGATCCACTGTGACTGGCCAGTATCTCAGCGCCGAAGCCATTAAAAATACTGGCATTTGTGTTCAGACTAAAAATACCAAACTGATTCGGGGTACTTGTAATATTGACTATTCCAAAATTTTCCAGTCGCGATGCTATTCCGTCCATGACGATTCCTTCGGTGAGAATGGAATCAATATGCACTTCGCCATGATTAATCAATTGCCCATGAAGCAATATCCCGCTGACTTGTGCCTCATTGATTATTGCATATCCAAAATTGCTGAGTGTTCCGTGTATGACGATTGCTTCAGCGCCCGGATTCGCCAGGGTCAAAGTATCCTGGTTAATCAATGTAGCGCCCGGGCCAATGAAGATTTGTTCCACACCTACTGAAAACCCCGCTGGAATAGTCACCATTCCTTCATCAATAATGACAGAATCTGTTATCGATGGTATACAGTTACAATCCCAATTGTCCGCATGGTTCCAATCTCCTGTACCGCCTATCCATTCGATGGATTGGCCCCATCCGACAGTGTAAAGAAATATCAAAAGGGTCAGTGATTGATAGCGCATAGATCAGTTATGTTGGACCTTTTCAATATCAACGAGGGCTCCGGAACTGATTTGTTCATTGAGGAGTACCAGCTTTTTATGCAACTCCCTAATCTCTTTCTGTTGACGTTCAATCTGTACTTGCTGTTCCTGCACACTCTTGACCAGAAGGGGAATTAACTTATCATACGTGATGCTCCACAACGCCTGTGCATCATCCAAAGGAATATCCACGGCTTCCGGAATGACGGAATGCACTTCTTGAGCGATAAATCCAATATCCGCGCGGTAATGAAGAGAATCGACCGTCAATTTTCCTTCACTGATGGTGGAGGAATGATGGTGATAATTGACGGGGCGGAGTTGCATGACCTTTTCAATGCCATGGCTCAAGGGCTCAATATGTGATTTTACCCGCCGGTCTGAATAGGTATTCCATGCATTGGCCAATGCCCTGCCCTGATCATTGGCGGCATTGTTGGGCAATTCCAGGCGATAGGTTGGCGCGCTGACACCGAGGCCAAGTTGGTTGTGGATATAGACGTCATCCGCACTCACTCCGGCATTATTGCTTCCAAGAGAAATACTGCCATTGTTGAAGATTCTCATTTTGGTGGCTGTTCCCACCTGAACACGAAATGCATGATCGGTGGTTGTGGACTTCACTGACAATGCGTCCTCAGGTGTAGTCATGCCAATACCCACCCGTTCGAGCGTAAAATCTCCATAGATCAAGGGGGTGCTGCTGTCGGAGTTCTCGATAAATAGTTTACCGGAGGTGGTGGTGTTCTTACCCGCGCGATGTCCGATAAATATATTGTTGTCTCCATTGCTTCCAAAGCCGGCTTCGTAACCGATCATGACATTATTGGCTTTGACTGTATTTGTACTGGCATGACTACCTGCATTGAAACCGATGTATACGTTCTGGCTGGAATTTGTAATATCTGATCGTCCGCTGCATGCACCAATAGCTACATTATAAGTTCCAGTCGTGGTGGAATAGGATGCACTATCTCCGATGGCAACATTTTGTGTGCCTGTAGTATTGCTAAAGAGGACGGAGTGCCCTACTCCGGTATTTCCATTCCCTGATATTGTGCTTTTCAATGCATTATAACCGGACGCAGTGTTTCGTTCACCGATGGTATTGCTTCGCAAGGCATGATACCCTATGGCTACACTTCGGATGCCTGTAGTATTTGCCCCGAGGGCAAAATATCCGCATGCGGTCATCTCGGATGCTGTGGAGTTTGAGAGTGCATTTGCTCCGATGGCCACGTTTTGCTGGCCACTGATCACATCACTTAATGCACTACTACCAATCGCGGTATTGCTGTTTCCGCTATTAAAATTTAAAAGAGCGAATTGTCCGATGGCAGTATTATAATCCCCCGAAATACTATTGCTCATTGCCAGAGAGCCCACAGCTGTATTATTTGAACCGTCTGTATTCCGATATAGTGTTTTAGTTCCAATGGCGATGTTGCCGGCACCCGATGTATTTGACACCAGTGCTTTGGCTCCCAGGGCATTGTTACCTACCCCGGTGGTATTGGCTTGCAACGCACTGTCTCCTACTGCTGTATTACGCTGACCAGTGGTGTTCAGGGAAAGTGCCCGATGACCAACCGCTGTATTAAAATCCGCATTGGTGTTGCTTTGGAGTGCATTATAACCAATAGCTGTATTAAAATCCCCGGATGTATTATTCTTTAGTGCCTGGTACCCTACTCCTACATTGTTCAGGCCGGAGGTATTGGCCTGCAGTGCTGTATGTCCGACTGCTGTAAGACCGCTCACCGTAGTGGCATTGGCCAATGCAAATGTACCAATGGCGGTATGGAATGATCCAGAGGTATTATCCAGCAATGCATCATGTCCCACAGCAACATTTGATCCGCCTGTGGTGTTATAAACCATACTTTCATCCCCTACAGCTACATTGTAATTACCTGTGGTATTAAAAACAAGGGAACTACGGCCTATTGCTGTATTTGCCCCTCCGGAAGTGTTATAGCGCATGGCTTCACTGCCATAAGAGGTATTGGCAGAACCGGTACTCATCTCCTGACTGAGATGCCCCGCTGCGGTATTGTTGATTCCTGTGATGTTCGACTTTAGGGTCTGGAATCCTATCGCAGTATTTTGTGACCCGGTTGTATTAGAAAATAATGCCCCGTATCCCAATGCGGTTAGACTCGATCCGGTCGTATTCGCTTTACCTGTGAAATGACCTATCAGGACATTATTATTCGAGGACAGATCATCATTTTCTCCTGCTTCAAAACCAATAAACACTGAGCTGCCGGTATTGAGCGCTTCGATCTGTCCTTTAGCACTCACACGGATCTGAGGCGGTTGACCAGATAGATCGGGTGAATAGGATATCACAAAAGCCCAAAAGAAGATAATGGCTGTATGAAAACTTCTCATGTTTTATTTTTTCAACAAAAGACAGCGTTCGTCAGCGAGTATCCATCACCCTTTCGGGTGACGGAATCTCCGCCAAACTATCTTTCCTTTGCCATAAGAGTGGAATACTATGCTACATCAACCCATCGAAAAAGGAAGACTTACGTCAAGCGAAGAGGCTAAAATCATCCGACTGCAACCGGTTAAAGCTGACCCTGTGGCATCTCCGGTGGATTTCAGCACGATTGCGCTGGCTGAATTTTCCGTCCTACAAGAGATCGATCATCTCCTTGATGACCATTTCAGATAAAACGGACACGCTAAATATCCCTTAGATTTATATGCTAAAGCATGGGCATGAAGATCGTTTCACTTCTATTTTTCCTCTTTCTCTTTCAATCGCTCAAGGCGGAACAACTCCCCAACGACAGCCTGGTCACGCTGCTGTTGCAGGGAAAAAGTGAATTCGTGATCGAATACCTGACTACTTCAGTTGAGGTACAACGCAATACTCACCAGCATCCCAATGATCCCGAACAGCAACTCATACTCATGGCAGCCGCGCAGGCCAATGGGGACACCTCACAGAGTAGTTTGTTGCGAAAATCCCTGCTCATTCCTGCTTTGCCAAAAACCAGGGCAGAAGCTTTAATTGCGCGTGCATATACCCTTGGCAATAAATTCTTTACCCAGCCTGAACTCTTTTTTTATTTACAGGATTTTGGTGTTGCATTGTCTGCCGCTTATCGTGAACCCCTGGCACAGTTTAGTTTTCTACAGCAGAAATTTTCAATGTACCAGATGACCGGCAATGTGCCGGCTGTAAGTGCCCTTCTGAAACAAATGGATGCCGTGAGCCGGGAGAATCCATATCTGGAATATCAGACGGATATCTTCTATGCGTTGTACTATGCAGGTATACAGCATGATTCCTGTGCGTACTTTTTTGAACATGTCCTTGATGCTTCAAAACAATTTCTTGGTAAACCCAACCACAGCTTTTTAGTTGATCCAGGCTATGCCACTAAAAAGGACAGTGGCGTTTTAGCTTCCACGATTGTAGAATATGCAAAACACTATATCCGTAAAGGAGACCTGAAAAAAGCCGGTGAGCTTCTGATCTTTTCTGACCGGCATATTCCGGACACCAGTTCGTTTAACCTCCTTAAGGTGCAAAACAAGATCGCACTGGCGACGATCTATGCCGATCTCGTCAATCCTGAACGCGCCGGCATCTATCTGGCCGAAGCTGAAGGCATTTGTGAGAAATTTAAACTCGACCGCCTTCGTCAGACACGGGTGGCCGCTACTCGTGCATATATCCTCATGGCCAACAGACAATATGCCGGGGCACGCAATTCCGCTCAAATGGCGGCTGAACAATTCAATCGCAAAGTCAATGGCCTTGATGCCCGGAAACAGGCACTTCGCTTAGCCTTGTGTCACGCCTATCTCGGAGATCTCAAGGCCAGTTATGCCTGGAAAGACAGTGCCGGCCACATACAATGTCCTCACGAAAATGAAATCGCATTCCTTGGTCACATGCTGAGTGCCCAACAAAATGTATTGACACATCAATACGCCGCTGCACGTCATGCTTTGGAGGAAGCCTTGTCCATAGCCACACAAAGCAAAGCCATTGGCTGGAAAAAAGATGCGCTGTACAGACGATACGATTGTGAAAAACAGGCCACACAACATGCCGCCAGTCTCTCCGCGCTTGAAGCTTATTCCATGCTGAATGATTCCTTATACCGCACCGGTCAGGCCATGGCCCTGCTGGATGTCGAAGCAGCCTACGAAAAAACGATTCAGGATGAAACCATCGCCAGGCTGGATGCACAACATGAAATATCAACCTTAAAAATCAAAGCGCAGCAACGCACCCTGGGCATTGTCGTGCCGGGTATGCTGATTGTAACCGGTCTTTGTATCTGGCTATACCGCATGTTTTCCCAAATCAAAGTTGCCAACAAGACGATCTCAAAAGCGATGGAGGAAAAAAATATTCTTCTGCGCGAGATTCATCACCGGGTCAAGAATAATCTGCAAGTCATTTCCAGTCTGCTCAAACTTCAGTCCGGATATATCAAAGATGACCGCGCGGTACAGGCCATTGCAGAGGGCCGCAGCAGGGTGCAGTCCATGGCATTGCTCCATCAAAATCTGTACAAGGAAGACAATCTCACCGGAGTAAATATGAATGAGTATTTTGAAAACCTGATTCAAAATCTCTTTGATACCTACACGATCTCGCCGGAAAAAATCACCCTGCAGAAAAACATCGAACCCCTGGTTTTGGACGTCGACACTGTGGTACCGCTAGGGCTGATCACCAACGAACTCATCAGCAATGCACTGAAGCATGCATTTCCCGGTGCGGCCACCGGCCACTTAAATGTTTCGCTTTTTGAAGATGATGGCACCCTCGTACTTAAGGTTCAGGATGATGGCATAGGTCGGAGTTCCGATCCCGAGCAGGAAGGCTTTGGAACAAAACTCATTCAATCGCTAAGTCAAAAACTCGAGGCCAGTATTACCACACGTTCCGTCCAGGGCACTGAAGTCACGCTGCGCATTAAAGATTACAAGAAAGCCGCTTAGTAAAAAAAAAAACGTTGGGCGTAGGTTGACCTACGCGGTTACTGAGCTGCAGCACAAGGATGAGCGCATGCCTGTCGAAGCATCCTGGCGTCAGCAAGATTTTATCTTGCACAAAAATCATTTCGATATCCTGCTCAGCACAGCACTATCAATCCAACTTAACCACTGTTGGGCGTAGGTTAACCTACGTCCTGGCGTCAGCAAGATTATATCTTGCATGAAAATCATATCGACATTTTGCTCAACGCAGTACTATCAATCCAACTTTACTACTTTCTCAGAAAAATGCCTTTGCCCTGACTGTATATCCAGAACATACATCCCCCCGGGCCACGTGCTCAAATCAACCTGATTGATTGTCGTTCCCGCAGGAATAACCTGACGTAAGCGTTCGACGCCCTGCACATCAGTGAGCCTTATCATACCGCCGGCACTTGCATCTTCAAGCACCACGCGGACATGATCTTTCACCGGATTAGGAAATACAAGGGCATCTATCTGATTATTCAGATCATCACTACCCGTCTCCACCAATGCCAGCGCTGCTTCAACCGCGGCAAGCGCATCGATACGGCCATACCCATACACAGGATTTGGCACTTCGCTTCCGGGCACTTCACCACATTGTTGATCCGTTGTTTTAGGGACCGCGGTGGATTCAATGATGTCCTCAATGAGGTCGACCTTTCCTGCCAACAGAGGATTAGCGGAGATGATCAGAGCAACGAGTCCTGCCACATGCGGCCCGGCCATACTGGTGCCTGATGAATTTCCATAATTGCCTCCGAGCGTAGATGAGCGCACCCATACACCAGGTGCGGATACATTTGGCTTCAATCGGTTACTTCCGTCAACAAACACCGGGCCCCGGCTACTGAATCCGGCAATAGTGTCGTTAGGTGCGGTGGCCCCAACGGAAAAACTGCCTTCAAAAATCGCTGCGGGTGTGGCCACACTACCGCAACCTGATCCATCATTGCCTGCAGAAACAACGACTACAATTCCTGCCGCCCTGAGGTTATTGACGACCATATTCATGATCTCCCAGTTGGTGGAGTCACAACCTTCCACCTCGGGACATCCCCATGAATTGTTGATGACATGTGGCGCTTTCGCCGGGTTGGGGTTTTGACCATTGATATCTGTAGGCGCAAGAAACCATTCAAAACACTCAATGTATGTAAACGGAGTACCCCAGCCTCTTTCCATATTTCTGCAGGCACACCATGATGCTTCAGGGGCCACACCGATTTGATTTTCACCATCCAGGCCGATCATCGTTCCCATCGTATGCGTGCCGTGGCCATGATCATCGCAGGGGGCTGTTGTACTGTAACCGCAGGGATTAATGGTATCGGCATGAGCAGGATTGGGTTCATGAATCGCATCGTGCCAATTGTAATTATGATCTACCGTATCCCGATCCGCGTCATATCCTCTGTATTTGCTCTTCAGTGCCGGGTGGCTCCACTCATATCCTGTGTCTTCACCACCTACCACTACGCCCTGCCCCATATATCCCATGTTCCATACATCATCTGCATTGATCATATCGAGCCCCCACTCTATGGCTGAGCGTGAGTTTGATGGCGCTGGCGACCATTCTTCCGGAGGCGCAAAACTGATCACGGGATTGGCCACCACGCGGGACACATCATCCCGCAAAGCAATCTCATGAATGAGGGATAAGTTCCCCTGTGTTTTCAGCGCATTCATCACAAAAAGCGATTGTACTGAAGCACCTTTATTCTTAAGGAAGTGTAATATCCTTTGTTGTGACTCCCTGGCGGTCTCCAGTAATGTCTGAAATACATATTCGCCTTTAGCTTCTTTCGAACCGAGCCATTTGGCCTGGCTGACATCTGCCTGTTGTGTCATGAGAATCATGAAAGGAACAGTTTGTCCTGCACGCGCATCCTCCAACAAAGCAGGGGATACTTTATCCTGCCATTGGCCGTTGGTTTGTGCGGAAAGTCCCCCGATAAAGGTGAGAAGCAATGTAGTATAGAACAGGTGTTTCATGTGCGTATGAACGGTCAGAAAATGTAAATGGTTTGGAGGGAAGGCGCAAAAATACAATTCTGTCCTAAATTGGACAGTGATCGTTCTCCTGCATATTGACCCGGAGAAACTTGCTCAGGTCTCTACAAACCACATATCAACTTCCCCCTTTCCTTTGGCGTGGATCATTCCCCTGTGGGTAAAAACAAACCCCGGTGTATCCTTTACTTCCGCATAGGTAGCTTCACTGATGTTGACATGACCTACCTCACCGGAAGATTCCATTCGGGAGGCCATGTTGACCGTGTCGCCCCAGATGTCGTATTGAAATTTCTTGACGCCTACGATCCCGGCGACCACCGGACCTGTGTGAATACCGAGCCGCATTTCGAAAAAAGGTTTACCCGCTGCCTCACGCTCTGCCCGGTGTCGAATCATAAAGCTTTGCATTTCAAGCGCAGCCCGAACTACATCCGCAGGTGAACCATGCTGGGCATCAGGTAATCCCCCTGCGGCCATATAAGCATCTCCAATGGTCTTAATCTTTTCGATTCTATACTTTACCATCAATTCATCAAAGACCTTAAAACATTTATTGAGTTCTTCGACGAGTTCGGCCGGAGACATTTTTTCGCTCATCTCCGTAAAGTTTTTAAAGTCTGTAAACAGGATGGTGGCCCGGTCAAAATGCTTGGCATCCGCGGCGCCTTTCGCTTTCAATTCTTCTGCGACTTCCTCCGGCAAAATATTTAATAACAATTCCTCACTACGTTGTTTTTCCTGGCTGATCCGATTTCGTTGTCGGACGACAACAAAAAGAAAAATCAAAGACCCTCCGAGTACGCCTGCTATTGAATTGCGGATGGTGGCTTGCCGGGCATCTTTCTTATCCTGCTCCGCCTTATCGATAGCCTGCTTCTTATCAAACTCATACTGCATGGCGGTCTGGGTGATCTTCTTATCGCGCTCCATGTTCAGCAGGGAGTCACTCAGCACTTTGTATTGAATATGATTTTGGAAAGCGTTGAAATAGTCTCCCTTTAATTCATATATATTCGTCAAGGTTGAATAGCCAATTTGCTCAGCGCTCAGATCTCCGACTTGCTTTATCACTACCATAGAGCTGTCCATTTTAGCGAGCGCTGCATCCAGGGCTTTCTGCTTGTTTCCTCCAAAATATTTATCCAGCGCTGCTTTGTGCTCGGGTTTCACCATATCCGTATAGATGACGGCCATACGTCCCTGGTTGATGGCCAGCGTATAGGTATCACCTATTTGTCTGAGAAAAGTATTTGCCTCGCCGAGATATTGAATTGCTTCGGCCAGATGAAATTGCTCCATATTCAGGTTGGCCATCATAACAAGAGACTGACCGATTTTGGGCGTATTATTATTGTCCCTGGCCAATTTTAAGGCATATGTAAGGCGTGATTCGGCTTCCGGGAATTTTTTCTGCATAATGTATGCGTTGCCCAGGTTAATGAGATCAGACACCATTAAATCCGTATAGCTATTCGTGCTATCAATAAGAAATGCTTTTTGCAAAAAGTCTACGGCTTTATCCTGATCTCCCATTTGTCCATATAGGACACCTATATTACCATAGGTTAATGCAGCCCCCTTTTGATCCTTATTGGACTCATAGTGCTTCAGGGCTGAGAGGTACATTTCCAGCGCAGCCGGATAATTGCCCTGGGACATTTGCGCATTGGCCATGTTGACCGTAAGGCTTGTAATCAAAGGTTGATTTCCTACAGTGTTGGCTAACTCCAGGGCCTGCTCCCAGTACTTTTGAGCTTCCGGGGTCTGACCCATATAAAAGTAGGAAACGCCATATAGTGTCAGGGCTTTCGCCTTTTGTAGCGTAGATCCAGTTTGTTCTGCAATACCAAGTGCTTCATCCAGGAGGACCCGAGCACTATCCATTACACCGATGTTCACCAGCTCCTGTCCGAACTGCAGCAACAACTTTATTCTCGTTGTATCCGCTGTGGAGTGCGCTTTAAGTTCGCCGGCAAGGGAATCCAGTATAATTTGGTTTGGAAACTGGGCTTTTAACTGGCTGAGGAAAAATAAACCCAATAAGGGGATAAGGAGAAGTGGTTTCATCGTTTTGTGGTGTGGCTAAAACTAATACTAATTTTTCTAATTGGGTTTTTTGCCAGATGTAGTTTTGGACAATAATTTTTCCTGATTATACTTTACAATCTTCCTGATCAGAGGTAAGGGCATGGCTTTATCCAGGGGAAATTGCACGGAACCTTTGCCTTGTTTATACTTTGAAAGATCCTTTTCAAATGCTGCGATACCGGTGGGGGTGGGATAAAATCCAATGTGCCTTTTAAAGGCGGCAAAGTGTACAAGATTCTTCCCTTTCAATTTGAACGTGGGAATGGCATAGCTTATAGCTTCATCAGCTCCTGGTACAGTTTTCTGAATGGCCTGCCTGATCTCCTGCAGCACTTGCTGAACCTCCTTTGGAAAGCCGTCGATATATTCATCGATGGTTGTGGGTTTATTTTGTTCCATAATAAATTGATAGGCGATTCATCCTGATTTTAAATTTTGTCATTTTATTTATTGCCTGCATTGAAGACGCGATAAATCGCGTCTCTACATGATATTAATATTCATTTGATCACACATTAGACGCGATAAATCGCGTCTCTACATGATCATAAATAATTCTACCCTATGCCCTTTGCCCTCTGCTCTATGCTCTCTGCTTCGTGCCGCATTGGCTGCAATAATTATCCTTTGCCTG
>CAZYHJ010000106.1:0-1482 GCA_964646645.1 uncultured Saprospiraceae bacterium
TCAGTTCTTCGTCCTCTGCTCCAATCCATATCGTTGCGTCCGGATATTCAATACTCACATATTCTAATCCTGCGCTTGAGGCAACGACAGCTGCAATGTGAATATGTTTTGGCGTGCCGTATTCTGCCAGCAATGCATTTAGAGTTTTAACCATACTTGACCCCGTCGCGAGCATCGGATCGCAGATGATCAGGGTTTTGCCATCCAGGCTGGGGCTACTGATGTATTCGAGGCTGATTTCAAAGGTGCCATCCTTGTGATGCTTGCGATAGGCGGAGATAAAGGTATTTTCAGCATCATCAAACAGCGTGAGCATCCCTTCATGCATGGGAATCCCGGCGCGAAGGATTGTCCCCAGGACGATTTTATCCTGTAGGGTATAACAATCCGCGACTCCCAGGGGTGTCGTTGTTTTTACCTTTTCGTAATGTAGCTTTTTACTGATCTCGTAGGCCATGATTTCTCCGATTCGGCGGAGATTGAGCCTGAATAAAACCGGGTTGAGTTGCTTGACCTCGTCCCGCAATTGGCGCAGGTAATCCTGCATGATCGAATGGGCGTGTGAAAGATGTATGACCACGGCATGTAAAGTTAATGACGGCAATATAGCAAATGAACATTCAAATGGGCCTCCAGATAGCTATTTTTTGCTTTTCCGGCAACCGGAATGGGCTTATTTGTGTTAAAACACCCTATATTTCCACAATGAACCGGTTCCAAAAGTCAATTTTTATGATTCTCGGAGGCTTAATGCTTCAGGGATTGGCTTTTGCCCAATCTATTGTTCAACCCAAACAAATGGATTACAGTTCCATGGGTGTCCTCTACGAAAAGGAAAAAGTATTTGAGATTCGGCCGCACACCAATGGAGGGGCCATCTCCATGCAATTCGGTACGATCAAAACGTATTACAAAACCAATTACTACCAATTCGACCTTGGGCTGATCAAGCACCCGAAGGAATATCGTCAGTCTGTCACCTTCAATTCCAGTAATCCATTTGCCCGCACCTCAAATAGTTATACATACGGAAAGCAGAATTATCTGATGGTCTTGCGGGGAGGTGTTGGAAAAAAGATTTACTTATCAGAAAAAGCCAAACGTAAAGGTGTGTCCGCAGGTTATAGTTATGAACTCGGCCCATCGATTGGTTTTCTGATTCCCTATTACCTTAAATTATCCCGGCTTGAACCTAACGGATTTGAAGATTATATTTCCACGGAAAAATATTCAGAAGAAAATGCTGACGTGTTTCTGGATAATTCGAAAATTATCGGGCCGGCATCTTTCTTCCACGGATTCGGCAGTCTGTCGGCCCTCCCGGGATATCACGCCCGCCTTGCTGCCCATTTCAGCGTAGGCGCCTTCGACAAATATGCCAAGGCCTTTGAAATGGGGGTCATGATCGATGGATTCTTCCAGCGCGTTCCCATCATGATCATCGAAAACAATTCCCCCGTTTTCATCAACGGATACGTTTCC
>CAZYHJ010000106.1:1582-10365 GCA_964646645.1 uncultured Saprospiraceae bacterium
TGCCCTCTGCTCCTAGCTCCCTGCTCCTTGCTCTTTTCGCCTAAACCAATAATACAACGGCACACCCGTGAGAATCAACAACAATCCAAAAATCGCTTCGCGGGGTTGAGTGATCAGGGTATTGATGAGTAAAGCCGCGCAAAAGAGAATGTAAGCCGCAGGTACTAATGGATAGCCCCAGACTTTATATGGACGAGGCGCATCCGGCATTTTTTTACGAAGAATAAATACTCCTGCTGTAGTGGCACCATAAAAGATAAATACCACAAACACGACCATGTCCGTCAATTGATCAAACGTACCGGAAAAGACAAGTAAGCATGCCCACAGGCACTGGATCCAGATCACATTGGCCGGTACATGTGAGCTATTGAGTTTGGCCATGAAACGAAAGAATAATCCCTCGCGGGCCATGGCAAAATAGGGACGGGCACTTCCATAAATACTGGCATGCGTGCATCCCAAAGTGGTAATCAAAATCAGAATGGAAATAAACCATAGTCCTCCACTTCCCAGTATGGATTTGACGACTTCAATCGCTGCTACCTGATTGCCTGCGGCATAAACACCCTTGAGGGAATCAATGGACAGAATGGATAAATAAGTTGTGTTGACGACCAGGTAAATCAAAATGACGATTCCCACTCCGATCGCAATGCCTTTAGGTAGATTCTTATGTGCATCTTTTATTTCACCGCCTACAAACCCAACCGATGACCATCCCTGGTAGGCCCAGAATGCGGCAAGCATTGCTGTAAACAATGCACTGATCGTTACGGGTTGACTTGCAGGGGTTGTAAAATCAAAAGCCTGAGCAAGGTTCGCCTTGCCACTCGTCCATCCGACGATGACAATGGTCGCTAAACCGGCATACACCAGCCACAGGATGATATTGTTAAGGGTGGCTCCGGAACGTATGCTTTTGGTATTGTAGATGCTCAGCAAGATGATGAGTACAACCGCAATGAGTTTGGTGGATAAACCGGCAAACGGATAAAACACACCACCGATATTATATTCAGCCCAATGAGGTAAGAGCTCTGGCATCGGAGCCACAGCATTGAGGCTTTGCGCAAACACGTAAGCCAATGAAGAAATAGATGCTGTCTGAATCACCGCAAAGTTGGACCAGCCAAACATGAAGGAGGTAAACCGGTTATAAATCTTTTTGAAATAGGAATATTCACCTCCTGTATCCGCCAGCATCCCCGCAAGCTCTGCATTACTCAGCGCGCCAAACAAGGTCACCAATCCTCCAAGGATCCAGGCAATCAATACCCAACCCGACGAATTGAGCTGGTCCGCCATGGGCGCCACCTTTTTATAGACCCCGGAGCCAAGGATATTGGATACGACGATGACGATGACAAAACCAAGTCCAAGCGAACGGACGAGACCGGAAGAGGTGGTGGATGACATAAGCAGGATTAAGTACCGGAGGAAAAGGTAAGAAAGACTATTGGGATCACCATCAATGTTTGTGACGACGTTTTTTGGTCAACCCACCCACCGTGTCTTTGACACTATGCATGACCATAAAAGCATTTGGGTCAATATTGTAAACTTCCTTTTTAAGTTTGTTGATTTCCAGTCGTGTCAGCACAGTATAAAGGATATTGATATCATTTTCTTTAACGCCTGTCTTTCCAAATCCTTTGTCTCCTTTATACACGGTGACCCCGTAATTCATGCCATGCGCGATCATGGTCCGTATCTCGTTTGCTTTTTCGGAGACAACCATCACACCCGTATACTCCTCAATACCCTCCAGCAGGAAATCTACTGTACGTGAAGCAGAAAGGTAAGTAAGCATAGCATACAGCGCCGTCTCGATATTGATCAGGTACGCTCCAAATGAGAAGATGATGATGTTGACAATCATGATGACGTCACCAATCGAAATTCCAAGCCGGCGGCTCAGCGATATGGCCAGCACTTCGGTGCCATCGATCACGGCCCCACCCCGAATGGCAAGTCCAATACCTGTTCCCAAAAAGAAACCACCAAAAACCGCAATCAATAATTTATCACTGGTGATTTGCGGATATGGCACCACCGCAACAGCTAACGCGAGACCGATTATGGCCAGCAGTGCTTTGATCGCAAATGCTTTTCCAATCACCCTGAAGGCCATCACCAGAAATGGAAGGTTAACAAGGATAAGTATGACGGACAACGAAGCACCCGTAATTTTAGTTAGTAAGAGGGAAATACCCGTGGCTCCACCATCCAAAAAGCCATTGGCCAATAGAAATCCCTGGAGACCAAATCCGGCAGACAAGATGCCCAGTATGATCAAAAAGATGTCAATCGCAATCTCCTTAAATCCCTTTCTAAACCGTAGATGTTTCCGTGCCCTCCCAATGCGCGAATCTGACATATGCTCCGTTTCCCGAAATGGGTTCAGAAACGTTTTAGCGATAAACTGACTAACGGCCTTTCGCATGAAGGATCATTTTGGGATTAAGATTGCTTTCGCTCGGCTATTTTATTTTTGATCAGTTTATACAGAATAGGCAACACGGACACAAATATGATTCCGATGACGATCAATTCAAGATCATCTGTCAAATCATAGTTGAATTGCTTGAGCAGCAGTTCATGCAGGTATCTGCCCGCCAACATCATACTAAATACCCAAACGAAAGCGCTGACAATCGAGATGAATGAAAATTTCTTTTGATCCATCTGAACGATCCCCGCGACGATAGGGGCAAAGGTCCGCACGAAAGGCAGAAAACGGGCCATGAAGATCGCACTCGCTCCATGTTCTTCATAAAACACCCGGGCCTGCTGCAAATATTTTTGTTTGAAGTACCAGCGATCTTTCCAGGAATACATCGCCGGACCTATCTTTTTACCAAACCAATAACCGACCTGATTGCCAAGGATCGCGAATATCGAAATGATCACCATGATAAAGAAGAAAGGAACATTGAAGAATCCTTCTTCGAGATCCTTCCACATAATACCGGAGACAAACAGCAGGGAATCGCCCGGGAGAAAGAACCCCATAAATAGCCCTGTCTCTGCAAAAACAATCAGGAGAATGATCCAGACCCCACCATGGGCAACATACCATTGTGGCTGCAGCAGCGAGTGCCAGTCAAATTCGGTCATCGGTGAGGACATAGGCGATATTGGTAAGGGCGCAATATCTTAAATGTTATCCGATTTTTCTGTAAAGCTCCTGTCAAAGTCAGGATATCGCCTGGTTTTCAATCTCAAGGATCCCTGAAGATGAGCGATTTACCTGTTCCGGCATAGCGCTTAGAGCAGATAGGGCACTATAGCTTTACGTTCCCTGGGATACTCAGGGAATCGCTGGTGATACCACTTGTGATGCGAAAGCGCTCTAGGTACCAGATTAGCTGCTGTCCAGATAAAAAAGGTCCAGGCCGGCAGGTTCCAGCACAAAAGGGCATATCCAAACCACTCCAGTAGTTCGCCCGCCAGGTTTGGGCAACTCACCCGGTTAAATAATGAGGACCTCGGGATAACATAATGCGTCTCATTAGGCTTACGTAATCCAATTAGCACAGTATCCGCTTTCCAGTTGATGATTAAGCCGGTGACAAAAAGTACACCTCCAATCATAAACCGCGGATCCGTCAGCCAGCTCTGGGAATACTCAGCAAAGGCATAGAAAAAATACCCAAGCCCAAATCCATTCATCAGGTTGAAAAACACCGCGGAGCCAACGATAAGCACCGGCATTTTTTTACCCTGAGTATGCAACCGAAGCGGAAAAATGAAGATCCGGTTCAAGTAATGAAAGCAAAATAAACCAATCATGATCCAGGTCATCGTCGTCTGACGTTCCATCGAATTGAAAACGAAGAAGAGCAGGACCATCAGCACAGGCGCCTCCATGATGATCCACCCCAACCGATTGTTGATCTGCGGACCCCATTTTGCTGTGGTATGCCGGCCATACGGCGCTGTGATTCTCAACAGCGAGATGAAGGTGATGATGGCAATACCGATCCAGATGTATAGGATGAGATCGTAGGTTGGCCGCGAGATTTCAGGAATGGTCATGGTTTGTACTGATTAGCACTTTCTTTAATCAAAGAAAATCAAATTCGTGAAAATTCGCGTGAATTCGCGGCGATAAAATCGTGAGACGTCAGTCGTGAGTCGTGAGTTGTGAGTTGTGAGTGGTCAGTAGTGAGTTGTGAGAGGTTGATCGTAATTCGTAATTAGTAATTAATAATTGCTTTTCAAAAACCATTCACAGGTATCTGCAAGCGTTTCCTTTAATGGTCGGGTAGTATATCCAAGCTCTCTCCTTGCTTTATCACTGACAATATTGAGATTCCCTTCAGTTACTGCAGCAATGGCTTCTCCCGTATACAACGGCTCTTTCCCGGACAGTTTTGCTCCAAGATAGATGAAGGGCAGTCCCATGCGGGCGAGCGGAGTGGGAATGATCATCGGTGTTTTGTTTTTGCCTGACAGCGCGGAAATCAGGATAAACAAATCTTTCAGCGAATGCCAATGTGCCCCCAGGAGGTAAGCCTCGCCATTGCGCCCCATCGTTAATCCATTCACAATCGCTGCGGCAACATCACGCCCATCACAGAAATCATATCCACCATTGAACACATAGGGGAGTTTGCCAGTATACATCTCCATGATCGCCCTGCCCAGTTTGGAAGGCTTGTAATCGTGCGGACCGATGATCGATGTTGGATTAACGGACATCACATGCATGTGCTCAGAAGCATAGGACAATGCAAGCTTCTGCCCGTCGCGTTTGGAACGATCATAGGCAAAGGTATGATCAGGGGCATAGCCACGTGTTTCGTCAAGGGGTTGGTCTAATGGATGTTGATCGTAAGCATGCACACTGCTCACATGAATCACACGTTTGACTCCTGCCTGCCTGGCCGCCTCCATGATATTTTGGGTGCCGGTTACATTCACCCGATGAACCAGCCCATTCATGTCACCGGAAATGGAAATCAATCCTGCGGAGTGGATCACGGCATCGCATTCTTTTGTGAATTCAGTTAAGGCTACTTTATGGTCAAGGTCACCCTCAATAATATTTACAGGAATATCTTCCAGCGAACGCAGATCCTTTCCCCGCACTAATACACTGATCTCATGACCACGGGCATGTAGTTCCCTTATGACCAAACCCCCTAAATGTCCTGTGGCGCCGGTAACAGCAATTTTCATTTTGAATTACGAATTATGAATTACGAATTACGAATTACGAATTACGAAAATTATGAGATTGAATTCCCATAATACAATATTTGACTTAATATATAATTTGCTTTTCTTGATTTGTGCATCGTCATTCGTAATTAGCGGTTGGTGAGCTGTAGCCCATGGAGGCGAAAGGCAGGTCGAACCATAATTCGTAATTACAATCTGACAAATCTGGAAGTAAATACAATTTGACCTTCCTTATTTTTCAATTGCAAAAAATAAACACCGGTGAGCAGATCTGAAGTATCAATAGCCTCATTAAAGGGGCGATTGGCATGCTGGATGAGCCCTGTGGAAGTAAAGATGGAATAGGTGTGGGCATTTCGTCCTGATCCTTTCACATAGATATATGCATTGACCGGATTTGGATAGATGGTCCATGTATCCTCAAAGGGTTTGACTTCACTGAGGATGATTTCGTCAAAGAGCCATTCGTAAGCATCGGGATATTCCCGCGCCCAGAACCATTCGCTGTGCGCGCCGTCGGGCTCGCTGAGAAAGAACATCTCTTCCGGATCCTGACCAGACGCTATAAGGGCATCATGCATCTGCTGCATGTTAGCAATCATGGTACTGCTTTCATTTTCTCCGGCTACAAAGTAAACCCGCAAGTCTTGGTCGATGCCTTTATTCGCCAGATGGATGTAAGCGGAGTCAGAAAACCAGAAGGCAGGGGAGAAGATCCCCACTTTTCCAAAAACATCCTGGTGCTCGATCGCCATGTATATGGAGATATTGGCCCCGAGTGAACTGCCAGCCACAGCGGTATATTCTCTGCCGGGCAAGGTTCGGAAGGTGCTGTCGATATGTGGTTTTAAAGTCTCCGCAATAAATGTTGCGTAAGCTTCACCTTGCCCGCCGCCATACGAAGGATTGATCCATGGGCTGTATTCATTGATGCGCTCACCCATGCCGTTGTCAATCGCGACAACGATGGCTCCAAAATCCCCGGCATCAAAGAGGTTATTCATGGATTCATCTACTTTCCATTCGCCTGCAAAACTGTAGAACACATCAAAGACATTCTGGCCATCCTGCATATAGATCACAGGGTAGCGTTTGGTAGTGGATTGATAATCCGGTGGCAGGTATACCCATATCCTGCGTGTGCGATCCAATTGAGGGATATAAAAATCTTCGTCGTAGATCGTGACATTGGGTGTGGCGGTATGCATGCCACTGATATCTTCCCAGCCATCAATGGTCAATGTGGATTGTTGTACGCCTCCATTGTATTGCAGCGTTCGGTTGGGGCGGAAGCCACCTTCGGCACTGCCCTCCACAGTGGCCCAGCTGCCGCGTGTGAATTTAAACTCCAATGTTCCGGGAGCTGGTTCAAACGTAATGGAATATGTACCGTCCATATGGTTGGTCAGCGCATAAGCACTCTGGCCCGGATCCCAACCATTGAAGCTGCCGGCGATGTAGAGTGTGGCTTCGGGTGGGGTATTGGCAGGGACGGAGGAGAGGGTGATGGTGAGTTGAGCGAATAAAGGTTGCAGCCATGCAACCCCTGCCAATTGAAGGAGTAAGAAATGCCTCTTGACATACATAGTTTCAGGTTATGATTGGAAAGTTAGTGATATGTATGACATTCTCCCAATAAACACCTAATCCGGATAAACGTTACGATGATTGGAATGCAAAGGCTTTTAAGTCTCATATTAAGAATATTCTTAATCTTTTGAATAAAGACATCGGTACCAACCACAGAGGGGAATCCATCAATTTCGTAGTTTTCAATAACTTTGTGTAGTAGAAAAGAGAATTGATTCATTTGTTTAGAGTTGAGATTTGTAAACTTTCCGTCATTTGGTGTGTAATCTTATAAGTATCCATAGTTCTTGAAATATTTTTGTGGCTCAATGAGAAAAAATAGTTAACTTGAAGCTAAAATTATATCATGAGAGCCTCATTAATCCTGTCTTCCATTCTATCTTGTGGGCCAATTTTTGCCCAAGACGAATGTTTGTTATCACCAGCACTTGAAGTTGGGTTTCCTGTAGAGTTACCTGAATCTCAGGATTTTTGTTTTGATATTTCGCAAATTATTTCAGAATGCATTCCTGTGTATGTGCGTACCAATATACATTTTTTCTTAAATGATGAATGCGGAGGGGAATTAGCTACAGCCCCGTATGTTAGTGAAAATTTACAAGCTTATAATGCATTTTCCTTGGCTGAGAGTTTAATTGATAATGCAAATATATTTTTTGAGAAAATGAGTGCTAATTTACTTAATCTCAACTACCAATGGCATTCGGCTGAGCATGGTGCTCCAATAACCTCAAATCAATGTATTCCAATTCGGTATGTTTTGGCTGGTGTTTATGTTCATTGCAGCACTCTTGATCAAGATGTAACCCTTACTGAAGGATTTAGTAGCTTTAATGATTATGAAATAAATCCGCTGTCCGAGATTAATGTTTTTGTTTCGAATTTTATAACAGGAAATGGGAATGGATTTGCAAATAACGTAACAAATCAAGCTTGTATAGAAAATTTTACACCCGGACTTTTCAATCACGAGTTGGGCCATGTATTTAGTTTGAATCATACGTTTGTAGTTGATTTATGTGATGATACCTGGAGATATGATTGGGGATGGGATTCTGATTGTGACACAGTTGATGATGTTTTTGGAAACAAATGTTGGGATAGTGAGCCTAGTTTTGGCAATCCTCCAAATGATCTTGATGCATGCGATGAAGCTCTGTTTTGTACAGCGCATCCATGTTGCGATTGGACAGCTCAAAATAATAACTTGATGACCTACAGTGCCTGGGGATATAATGGTGATTATTCTGCATTAACACCATGTCAGCTCAATTTGATGGTTACTGATATATCGGATAATATGTGTGATTATGTAGCTGACGTTCACGATGGTTGTCCGCCCCCTAGTGCGAACATTGGGATATTACCTACACCAAGTGGCCAAATGGATTGCCCTGCTTGCTTTTATTTAAACGCTAGTTATAATGAAAGTATTTATAGTATTTCAATTTTGAATTCAAATGGCTATCCGATTCTTGAGACAGGGGAAATTGAAGGGGAAGTAGGAAAATATTGTATTATTCCTAGATAGATAAATATGGGCAATTATTTTGGCCAAATAACATGATTGGAGGTAATACTTATACCATAAGATTGAAGGTATATAATGAATGTGGAGATTATGATGAGTCAGAATTAAGTTTTATTTTGCCAAATCCATGCAGTGTTGCTCAAAACTCACCAGAATTTTCTTTGTTTGAGCTTCATTCAATTAGTCCAAATCCTGTTCCTTTTAATAATGTTGACCTGAATTTTGATTTGATTGATGGTGAGGAAATAGTGATCTATGGTTTTCAGCCTTCAAGTAATAGTGTTTACGGAAGCGTGTACCAAAATTACCACTCAGAAGGCAATAATCAAGTTATTTCACTTGATATTTCAGGGTGGGCAGCTGGTTATAATTATTTGATCATTCTGACAGGAAACGATATAATTATTGAAGGGTTTATTAAACAATAGGAAAATGAAATTATTCACTATAATAGTAATATGTCCAACATTAA
>CAZYHJ010000107.1:0-10058 GCA_964646645.1 uncultured Saprospiraceae bacterium
CCGGACAATTCTTCGATACCAGCACGGTATTGCTCAACGCCTTTGCAAGAGATCAACAGCAAAGGAAGGGCGAATAAAAACAGTTTTTTCATGTTGTTTGTGTTTTTTACAATTGTGGGCGCAAATGTATACGGTTTTCAAGGATTTACATAAATATTTTAACAGAATTTTAAATTTTACTATGCTGCTCCTGTTAATTTTTATTTGTATGACAAATGGCAAAATATAATTTTGCCATAGCGATACTATTCCAATAATAATTGGTTTAATCGCACAATATTCAATATCTGAAGGCTATAAAAACCGGTCGGGGTAAACCCTGAAATTTTAATAGAGGCTGTTTACACCGGCAAATTGGATCTGTGCGCCGCCCACGTTGACCACATCCCGGCCCAGGCTGGAAGTATTCAGGCGGAAGGTACATCCCTCGAAAACGAGGTTGGCTCCCATACCGGAAGAGTAGACGGCGGCACCCAGTTCCGTGGCGTAATTCCGCTCGAACACCACATTATAGATATGTCCCGTCCCAAAATTGAGGATCCCCGCACCGGTATCATCTCCCACCTGGTCGGCATATCCGTATTGAATAGTCAGGCCATCCAGGACACAATCGACACAGGACGGTGAGAAGACAACATTGTGAAAACTATTGTCCCATAGGGTATCCGGCAGATTAATGTCCCCGCTGAGGAAGACGAGTTCGGGGTCGGTGGAGCGCTCTTCCCTCATCGTTTCGATCCCAAGGAAGCCTCCGTAAATTTTAATGCTGTCCTTCAGTACAAAGCTGGTATCCCGCAAGGTGGGGTGCGGATGGTAAATTCCCTCGGCGACCCAGATCTCCTGTACGTTTACATACCGGCCGGCGACATAGATGGCATCATTGAGGTCGGTGAAGGCATCTGTCCATGATGTCCCGTTATTGGCTCCGGTGGCATCTTGATCTACATATACATTTAGTCCTCCACCCCATATACATGGGGACTCAAAATAAACTTCACTGACGATGACGCTGTCACATCCGTTGACATTGACATAGGTAGTCGGATAGAAACCTTCAGCCGTTTCCCACTGTCCGTTGATGAAGATGGAGTCACCCTCGCAGAGGGGCTGGGGGAGAGTGTCGAGCGAAGTCGGGTATACATTTAGCCAAACTGAATCTAACGAGCTACAACCAAAAACATCTGTTCCGCGTACCCATGCATACTGGCTCATCTTCGGATAAGCATTAGAAAACCTGCCTATCGGATTTCCGATGATGGAATCAGGTGACCAGAGATAGTTGTTTACACCGCTCGATTCAACAAAAAAGATATCACCAAAGCATCCTTCATCCGGCACGGGTGTTGTAAGCTCCGGAAGGCCATATACAGAGAATGGGATACTAATATCTTCCACATTGCTTTCATCATTGCGCACTTTCAGGAAAACAAAGGGGTAGAGATGGCTGCTATCTAAAACAAGGTCATATGGCCAGGTAGTCACATTATTGGCTAAAGACATATAGGTGATTCCACTGTCTATGGAAATGTAAAGATCAGCAGAGGATATAGAAACCAGGTCTGCTGTGATTTCCAAAGTATCCCAAAGGCAATAATGATCCTTGTCCGGTGTTAGAAAGTCAACAGATCGTTGAGGTATTATGTAAAATGAATCCGCCATAGGTTCTTCGCGGTTATCTACAAAATCTGTTCCGACGATCTTATAATAGTACTTAGTTCCCCAGTTCAATGTAAGTGCCGTAGAATCCTCTTCCATCCATAAACCATTCGGATAAAAAACAACGTTGTTCGTGGACAGTAAGATATCTCCAAACTGTACACCACAGCCTCCCTGGTCATCCTCAATTGAAAATTCAAATGGAACCACATTGGTGTATAAGGTATCTGGAAAAGGTGTTACCGTGGAGATCGGAGCAAAAGCATCGATAGTGTTGGACCAGGTGTTGGTCAGCAATGGTTCATTAATATCAAAAACAATCGAAGCCTGGTGATCGACTACTTCACCGGTTAAGGTGCTTGCTTTAGGTTTGCAGGTGAAGAGGATAAACCCTTCGCCGCTACCCGTAAGGGTATCATTGACAGGAAGAAATCCTGCGGTCGGATCTGTTGGGGGTTGGCCTGTGAGCGGATCGATGGTCTCCATGAGCCAGAAGAAACGATTGTTAGGGATATCCAGTCCTGCGGTAACATCCAGCATAAAGCCGAGATCCTGACTATAGTCAAGACGTTGCTGGTAAAAAGAGGAGTTTGAAGGCAGTTCAATAATCTTGCTTCCAAATCCCATAACACCAAGGCGAAAAGAGAATGGATCGATATCATCATCAATCGGAACGGTCACAAATACTACAGCGGCATTAGCTGTAGCGAAAATGGGATCATTTTCAAAACGGACAGCATAATTCATAGTTTGGTTTACCGAAACCCACCGCAAACTATCATCATAGCCTTCAGGTCCTGTGATATCATTTGGATCTCTTGGACAAATTTTAATAGCCCCTGTTTTTTTAAATCCTTCAGAATCGACACAACCCATGGAATCAATCACCGTGCATGTTTGATTAATAAAGGAACCACTGACGATAAGCGTATTTTCATTTTCTCCACCACCACCGGAAACGTCTCCCAATCCTCCCGCGCCCCAACTGAAATAATAAGGGGGATTTCCTCCATGGGGAAGTGCATAAAGTTTATAGGTGAATACCGGTCGCTCACCGCATCCGAGCGGGTCGGGGTCTATTGCAAGAAGTCGAGCCCCAAGCTCCAACGAAACATCTCTGCCTGGGAAAATAACTGCTGAACTAAAGCCCATGCATTGGGCGCTGCTTGTGGATTTTGTAGAAACAGTAACCGAATATGTGCCTGGCTCAAGACCGGTAATTTTATACCCCCCCGCAAAGTGCTTATCGTTCTTCTTCCACTTGTACTCCAGCATATGATTATCCGTACCCGCAACAATTACTTCAATTTCGCCATCCTTCTTTCCTAAGCAGGATTCATTTTTCCTTTTTAGTGTGATTTGAGAAAAAGCCGGAAAAGTCAGAACAATCAGGATGGAAGTCAGATAACAGCGCATTTTTTAATCATTTTGACTCTTACTAATATTATATAATTGGATTCCGGTGGCTTGGTTGATTTCTTCCATCAGGGTAATATCATCAATATGGTATGTTTGGCAAATGGATTCAATAAATGCCCCATCATCCTTATATTCGAAATAGGTTCGGGAAAGATTTATATCAACTCTAGAAACTCCCTTCTGAATTAACAAAGTCTCAATCTTATCAAAAACCTCTTTACGATTAAATTTCTCTTTAAATGACCTGGTTTTGGCGGATGGAATGAAATCAATATTAATTGCTGCGGCGGATTCTGAAATTAATTGCTGAAGAAATGGTATTTCGATAGACCCAATCTGCATTAATGCTCCTGAGGCTATATCATTTTGAATATTCACATGCTTCCAGCCTTCCGATGTCCTTTTAAATTCTGCAGATTGGAATACAGCATAGGCAGGTCCATCCATTAGATATTGAAAAATCAGGTATTCCTGATTCCTTGAATCCTTAACTTGAATAATATTTTCTAAATGCAGTTTCTTTATTGAAATGGTATGTTGCCATTGTATATATTCATTCTCCGTGATATTAGGCCACTCTCCGGGAAGAAAGTAAGTTTTATATACTGAATATGATGCAGGTCTAAAATAGGATTTGAAAAGTTTTACTCTTTCATCATCCATGGTAGTAATCGAATCTGTATGCCATATTGAACGATCAGGTGTGTACATGTCTAAAAGTTGCATCCGTTGTCCCTCAAATACAAAGACAGGCTGCACCTGAGCGGTGATATGGGCTCCCAGCAAACATAAGATAATGATTAAAAATTTCATGCTTTAATTCATTATTAAAACGAGTAAAGATCAAAAGGTCCATATTCTTTTCCTTTAAACAATTCCCATGTTCTGGATAGGTATTGTGAAAGGGCCTTAGGTAACAGATCTTCATACTTCCCTGGGTCTGATTCAACTTTAATAATCATCGATAATGTAAGTGTTAGGGGATCTACTTTAATTTTATAGGTAACCTTTTCCTCTGAAATCGAATAATTAAAAATCAAATCTAGTTTACTCTTGGCCTTTCCACCGGCCAAGACCATGAATCCCGGCGGAACCAAAGCAAATTCAAGGCCAGCACCCATACTAAAGCCAAGCGTCAGGGAAGGATCGACAATCCTCCAGGTAAAATCTTCTAGTGAATCACTCCTAAGAAATGGCAAACTAATATCCACTGTACCCATTAACTCACCATACAACCGGGAGCAGAATATGACCTGCTGATTAAATGCCTGTACATCAATCGTTTTTGTAAGTCCGGGATGAAAAATCTTTCCCGTAGCTGCCAACCCTGCTGCCAGGGTCACTTCTTCTTTGAATCCAAGTCCGGGATGATTATACTTCTCAACTTCACTGGCTTTTAATTTAATTTCAGGTAGTGAAAGAGAAATACTAAAAGGTATTGGTGCTCCGCAGGGCGCTTCCGGTTGGTTGACAAACCTAAAATACTCAGCAATTTTATCATCTATTGTTGACATACCTGGAATCGGTATTGGATTGTCACTAGTCACGGCTTGTTTTTTCCTGATTACTGTTACTTTAGGTTCCCCTTCTGGTAATTCTCCTGCTATATATTCAGACGTCTTGGAATCACTTGAACTATTCGGAAGAATTTCCGTCATGATTTCAGACCAATCAAAATCCGGTGGAGGCGTAGAACCATACGAATCCTGTTGCCAGTCCGGCAAATCTTCCGGATATCCCCCCTCATTTGGGATCGCTTCAATCTTTACATTTGGGTCATTGAGAACATAGAGTGTTTCTCCGGTCTTCGCCCTACGCTCAGAAGGAGCTGTTAAATCTATAGCTAATACGTCCTTAACTCCTTTGTTAACGGGAAGTTCTTTTTCAATAAAGCATCCGGGATCGTTTAGGTTTAAGGCCTTGACCTTTACTTTTCCAAACTGAGGTCCTGCACTTATTCTGGCGTTGACACCTTCCTGTTCTAGTGTACACCCTAAAAAAGGAGGAACAAGAGTCCATGAAATTTCAGAAGGTAAGTTAGCATCTCCGGGATCAAGGATTGATGCTGTCACTTCGGATTCAGGATCTCCTTGAACAAGATGATCTGGAGAAAAGTGCATTTCTCTAAACACTGCTGTGACTTTGACTACGTCTGTTCCTATTTTCCTAAGATTTTGATCTGTAACCACTACTGAGTATTCCTTTGTTTTATCCGGAGTGGCCATCGGATTCTTACAATCTGTACATGATAAACCCTCTTCCGGGGTCCATAAGTAGCAACAATTCTCACACGGATCACTTGAACCAATGACGACTCCAAAGTCCCCACAAGCCTCCTTATCCGGTCCTGCCCACTCTTGCCCCACAACTAAAAGCGGAATGAGAAATAAAATGTATGTGACAATGTTGCGCAAAAGCATACTGAATTATTTATCATACGTTATTGAAAATCCCTGTGTCCCTCCTATGCGTCCAAAAACGTAAAATGTTCTTCGTCCTCCCGGCCTCAAAATTCCTGGAAATCCACCCTGGTCTTCGGAAGACAAAACAAGCTGCGGGTGCTGAAGTCCATTATAGTAATCCTGAAGCGTGTAATACATCGGATTATCATATGCCGGCGCTCCTACCCGGATATACCGGTCCAATGCATCTGAGTCGCCCCTGTTTTCCACATCGATTTTGATCTGGAATATAGAAGTAAACCTGGGGTTAAACGACTTTGGAGTAAAATCCCAATTCACCTGTAGGTCCGGCCCGCGTCCATCAATAATTTCAAAGCTTCTCTCCAATTTCGTCATCCAGATACTTTCCCGCTGACACAAAAAATCATAATGTGCTAGTGGCTGTCCTTCCAGGTTGAACCGGGCAAAAATTCTGGTGCCTTCATCTGTCATGAAAAAAGTATCCGCGATGATCTCATAATAAGCCTGGGTGCTGTCATTTCTCACCAGCTTTACCAGTACTATAGAATCCAATTCAGATCCAATCGCCTCAATGGTTGTATATCCCTTATTTCCTCCTTGTTTTGGAGTGATATCAATTAATTCCATTGGAATCACCCTGGCAATAATTTCAACATCCTGCGGAGTGGGGTCTCCAGTCTTAAAACCATTGATCAGGATATAATAATACCCGGGCTCTGCCTCTCTGATCAAAATTCTTTGGTGCGGAAAGAAGGGAGTACTATAGGCATAGTCATGATCTGCAGGAGTAGGCACTGCTTCATACTTGACATACATTTGATTTACACCCAAAAGGGAATCACCTGTCAATGTAACCAACACATTTCTACCCGCTGCTTCGGCTTCGATCAATACTTTATAATATCGGTTTACTCCTTCAACCAGTATAGCCGTTTCCGACTGATTGAGAAACAATTCTTCAATATCCACATTTGTCAGGTCAAACGAAAATCCATCATTGTTGTCCTCATTCGATTCCAGTACGTTGTTTCTGGCATCTGTACGAACGAGCGTATGGTAGTCCCCGTTAGTGACATTGTTATACGGAACGACCAACGACCTGGTCAACGTAGCCCCTGGTGCCAATCCGATCGTTCCATCCCAGATACCAATAACCTCATCGGTGACCTGCCAGACCGTATCGGGCGAGAGATAGACTATTTCACGGAACTGCCCATAGGCAGGATTTGCTCCCTGGTTTTTAGTCTGCCAGACAATTGTATCTGAATTACCGGCCAGAAGACTATCCGGAACCAGGATGTTCTTCACGACAAGGTCAGCAGGCGGCGGTGGCGTAACCTCTATAGTCGAAATCAATAAATTGTTTTGTTCCTCGTCATATTCATAGACGGCATTGCCATGATCCACCGAATAGAGGATGAAATAATTACCTGAATAGCTTGCAGGAACGAAAACTGAAAATGAATCCGCCTGGGAGCTACCTGAAACGAGATAGTTTTTATTTATGCTCTTCAGTGTGTAATCTCCCTGGTCGATAATGTTATTGGTACTTACAAATATCTTATCGGTGCGTATTCCGGCAACACCTGGGCCTGAATTCGTCACCGTTACACCAATCTGGAAATACTGTCCGGAGATTATCTCTACCGGGCAGGAAAAAGCTGTAGGCTCAAGATCTGGATATAATGCAAGCTTTACATGAATCCGCTTTGCGACTCCAAGCTGACGCATGGTATTTGCATTATTGGTTCTGTCCGGATCATGATTCAGATCCTCACTATCTGTCTCTACAAAGACGTAATAGTCTCCTGAAATTCCATTTGGAGTCTGCAGCCATGCAGATATTAATTGCGTTTCTCCGCTGTCCAGAATGCCACTATTATAAATGAGTGTTCCTAAGTACATATCCTCACCCACCTGAAATATACTGTCCGAAGAAAAATAATACCGATCTGTCCAGGCTGGATAATAGGTACGAACACTGCTCAGGTTGGATACTTCATATGCCATCTGATAACTCTGTCCTGAAGACAGGGTATCCGGAAGTCCGGAAAGACTGGTTAGCTCCAGGTCAATTTCCGGATAGGGTTCCACAATGATGGCATCACTACGCAAAATATTGTTGTTTTCCCCGCTGCCTTCATACACGGAGGATTTGGCATCGCTTATAATGTAGATGTAATAAATATTGGGATTCTGTGCGATGTTAATTTCGATAGGGACCTGGTAAGTGATCTGCTGACCGGTATCCAGTGTGGCGGTGGTACGTGTAGCGAGCGGGACGGCAGTAGCGCGATTCCATGTTGGGCTGAAGGACAAGAATATGCTGTCGGTGGCGGCTATAGCCATTCGCTGATCCCCCTGGTTGGACAGTTGAAAATCAATGGTAAAAGGGACTCCGGCCGTCACCGTGTCAGGTGTGTGCAAGGAAGAGGCGAAAAGGTCCGGATGCGGGGATTCAAACAGCTCTATAGGGCTGGCCAGGACATTGTTAATCTCATTCCCTTCATGTACATATCCCGCCCAATCGACCTGGGTCAACAGGTATTTATTGCCAAACTGGTTGGCGGGTAAATACAGCGTAAAAGAGGATGAAAGGGTGTCTTCAGCCGGAATAGTGGCATTGTTGATGATCCGGGAAGTCAACACCCAATCATTCATCGTGGATAATTGATTGTCATCTGACAAGTAGTACCTCGTATAGAGATTGCTCAGATAGTAACCGGGGCCATCATTCACGATCTCGGCGCGCACGCTGAGGGCACTCCCTGACATCGCAGATTCCGGATGCAACAGTGAATCCGGCCGGAGATCCGGTTTGATAATGGTAAATGGCGCTGACCGAATGATGTTATTTCCCTCAAAATTGAATTCATTGATCTTATTGTTATAATCCGTGACAATGTAAAAGTAATACGTGCCCTCATAGTTGCCCGTAATATTGATTTGGATGGTCTTGTCATATTCCTGCCCTGGCATTAATCCTGCATTGTGATAGGCATAACCGGCATGGATGAGGAAATTGGAATTATATACGGGCGATGGGGACAGGTATATCCGGTCCGTCCAACCGACAGCAGGAGCGCTCCCACCGGCATTACGAACTTCATAAGTGTATGCATTGGACTGGTATAAGCTTATGGTATCCGGTGTCACCAGGCTATCCGGCACCAGGTCTACCGGTGGTGTAAGCACGATTTCGAAAGGGTCACTCAGGGTCTGGTTATTTCCTTCCGAGGCAAACTCATACACATCATTCTTTACATCCGTTTTTACCTGTATGTGGTGGAGCCCGTAAATGTTGGCAGGAATTATATTCTGACCCGCGGAGGTATACATTGAATCCGGTTCCAGCAGGCCGACATGAGTGCGGGTGGACAGTAATTTGGTTATCCCGTTATTATTACCGGCAGCGGGTATCAGCCACACCTCATCTTTCCAGATAGGATCGGTGGTGATACCATCCCCATTGTTGCGCACATCAAAGGTTAGACTGGCAAGTTCACCGGAGAAGGTGATGGCCGGGGTGGTGATGGCAGTGACAATGAGATCTGGGGGAGGACTTAAAGTCACGTCGATGGTGGAAGTACCATAGGTGGTGTTATTGTTATTGTTTGTTTCCTTGACGCCGTTGTAATGATCTGCTTTAATGATGATGTAATACGTACCATTTGTGCCTTGGGGCAAAACAACATTGGCTGCGTGACTGTAGGATTGATTAGCATTGAGCGAGGTAAGATTCGCGATGGATCCCAGTAACACATCTGTACTATTGTACGTAGCGTCCGGTGATAAATAAATATTATCATACCATGTGCCCGGCACCGTCGGTCCTGCACCGGTATTCTTAGTGACCCATTCGATCCCGATAGTTTGTTCAGAAAAACCTGTCGGAGGGACGGTAATAGACTCAATAATCAGATCCGGCAAAAAGCGGGTGGTAAAAGTGGCCGTGTCTGATGGAAGTTCTTCGTCACAGATATTGACCACATGCACCTGCCAGAAATATGTCGTGCCATACGTCAGATCCGTGACCAGCTTATTGATGCTGGTTAAGCCCGCAAACGTTGGGGTCATCGGTTTGCTCCCCGTGGATGCCCAGAGGTAGAGGTCATACGTCTGAGCCTGATCTGACGGCGACCATGATAAGGAAACCTGGTTTTCAAGTCCCGCGGTTCCATTTACCGGAATCAGATTGCTGGCAGGATCTCCAAGTGGTGGATAATTGTTAAAGCTATGCCCGATAGAATCATTTTCTGAATTTACATCACCAGGAAAATCGATCTCGAAGGATAAGTCGTACGATTGAAAACCAGAGATATCAATGGTCTCATTAAAGGTATAGATTAAACTATCCCCGGGTGGCACCTGCAGCGCCCCAATATTCTCCGTCGTGGTCTGTCCATCCAAAGTCATCATGACATCAAATCCTGTGGCCACAGCACTTCCAAAGTTGACCAACACCAATTGGACCTCTTCATCAGCTCCTAATCCACATCCATCCATTGGAGAAATGGCATGTGATACCTTGACATCAAACATGACCGGCGTGAATTCATC
>CAZYHJ010000108.1:0-1480 GCA_964646645.1 uncultured Saprospiraceae bacterium
AAGAGGGAAAAACGTAGGGGCACAACAATTTGTGCCCTCACAACAATTTGTGCCCACCAACGAAAATTGAATCCCGATGTACGGGTGTTGCATGCAACATCCGTGATACCCATGCACAACACCCCATAGAATGACGAATGCCGAATAACGAATACCGAATATGGAAGTGAAACGGACATCCCGACCACCAGGTGGGATCGAATATCGAAGTAAAATGAAAATCACCCAAAAACCCATATATTTGACAATATTTGTCAATATCATTTATGTCAAAAGAAAAACTGGGCGATCGGCTCCGGCGATTACGACTGGAACAAAAACTACCGCTGCGGAAGGTGGCGGCGCAACTCGATATGGATGTGGCCATCCTGAGCAAATTGGAGCGGGGGGAGCGGAAACTGAATAAGGAGGTGGTCCTGAAACTGGCCGAAATCTACCATCACGATCCGGATGAGCTTGTCGTCATGTATCTCGGGGAGAAAATAGTGGAGGAGATCGGGGATGATCCCCTGGCCCTGAAGGGGCTTATGGTTGCAGAAAGTGAGATACGGTACAGGGCAAGACCGAAGGAGCTTTCCAGAGAAGAAGTGATAAGAAAATTCAGGGATTATTTTGAAACACAACCATGGGCTTCGAAAGCATGGCTATTTGGCTCTTTGGCCAGAGGTGAAAACACCCCTGAAAGTGATATTGATGTATGTATTGATGTTCCTGGGGAGGTCGTATTCACGCTATTTGATCTTGCTGAAATACAGGAACGACTGCAAAATATATCCCATAAAAAAGTGGACGTTGTCATGTTGGGTGGCTTGCGACCCGCGATGAAAGCCAGAATTGAAAACGAAATGATACTCATTTATGAAAAAGGATAAACCTACGAGCAAAGAAAGAGTAGAGCATATCCTGCAAGCCATTGACCAAATCAATAGCTTTTCAGAATCCCATAGCCTTGAGACATTCATTGTGGACGATAAAACAACTTCAGCCTGCTTGTATCAATTTGCAATCATCGGTGAGGCCATACTTCATGTCGATTATGATATCCTTGAAAAATATAACTACCCATGGTTCAAAATAAAAGCATTCAGGAATTTCATACTTCATGAATATCATGGAATAGAAATGAAGACTGTTTGGGATACCATGACAAAGTTCCTTCCCGGGGTAAAGGAAATAATGGAAAAGATTTTGATTGAGGATTTTGCAGCATGAAGCAAGGCATTTGCTATTTCACCATAGACTATGAAACAGGCTTATTGCGATTGGTCAATGACTGCGAAATTGATTTGCACTAACCCCTTCCCCAATCCAGAGTGAGCGTGAGTGTGGGGTGAGTGTGGAAAATCCAACTCGAAATAGGTAAGAATCTTGTCGCTCAAAACTGTCCGAGCCGCCAATCCAGAGTGAGCGTGAGTGTGGGGGTGAGTGTGGAAAATCCAACTCGAATTAGGTAACAATCTTGTCGCTCAAAACTGTCCGA
>CAZYHJ010000108.1:1580-6312 GCA_964646645.1 uncultured Saprospiraceae bacterium
ATCGCCGACATCCGGCAGGAAACCGCAGAAAGCGTCTCCCTGTGGTTTGATATCCCTGCACCCCTGAAAGAAGCCTTTCACTTTCGTCCCGGCCAATACCTCAACGTCCGCGCCATCATCGATGGAGAAGAAGTCAGAAAATCCTATTCGATCTGCTCCTTGCCGGAAGATCCGCACATCGGTATCGCCGTCAAGTTGGTGAAGGGAGGTAAAATGTCCACCTACATCAACCAAACGCTGAAGGCTGGTGACCTTTTCGAGATCTCTCCTCCGGAAGGCAAGTTCGTACTCCCTGAACATCTACCTGAAGACGCCCAACTCCTCTTTTTCGCAGCCGGCAGTGGCATCACACCGATCATCTCTCAATTAAAATATTTCCTGGCACACTATCCGAAAGGACAAGCCATCCTTTTTTACAGCAATAAATCAGGGGACACCATCATTTTCCGCGAGCAACTCGAAGCGCTGAAGAATGACAACATGAATCGCTTGTCCAACTATCACATCCTGACCCGCGAGGTCACAGGCGTAGAGGTATTCAGCGGGCGCATCGACAGCGAAAAATGCAAACTCTTCGGACGACATTTTTTCAATCCATCAGACATTCACTCCGCCTACATCTGCGGACCGGAACTGATGATCATGGATGTCAAGTCCGCCCTGCAGGAAATGGGCATACCGGAAGATCACATTCGCTTTGAACTCTTCGGCACCGGTGCATTTTATTCAAGGAAAGAAGAACCCAAACACGATACACACGAAGGAGAAGATAAAATCTCCCGCGTCACGATCCGTCTCGACGGACACGAAACCGACATCATGGTCGGCTACCGTGGCGAAGCCATCCTTGATGTTGGCCGCCGTGCCGGACTGGATATCCCCTACTCCTGCAAAGGCGGAGTATGCAGTACCTGCCGTGCACAGGTCGTAGAGGGGCAGGTCCACATGGACATCCACTACGGCCTCGAACCGGATGAGATCGATGCGGGACATGTGCTGACGTGTCAGTCGCATCCAAGGTCGGAGAGGCTCATTCTGGACTACGACATCTTGTAAGAAGGTAAGACAGTAAGAGGGTAAGACAGTAAGAAAGTAAGAGGGGTGAGAGGTGAGCAGTGAAGATTCAAAGTAGAGGTAATTGAATAAAGGGATAACAAATTCTAATTGAAGTCCCCTTTAGGGGATTTAGGGGCCCACGGGGCATGGGGTGAAAAGTGAGCATTGAGCAGTGACAAAATTGTGATAGCTGAATAAAGTAATATCAAATTCTAATTGAAGTCCCATTTAGGCGTCGTGCTGAGCGTAGCCGAAGTAGGATTTAGGGGCCAATGTCTACAAACCGCAAACAGGAAATACAGGTCGCAGCAGCGAAACTCTTTGGAAAGAAGGGATTCGCGGCATCGTCTGTGCGGGACATCGCGCAGGAGGTGGGACTGGGTGCGGCGAGTTTGTACAATCACATGGGCTCGAAGGATGAGTTGCTCACGAAAATTTGTTTTCGCTGCGCGGAGGCCTTTGAGGAAGGAATGAAGGACATCGATTCCGGCACAACTGATCCTGTAGAAAAAATAAGACGGCTCATTCGTTTGCAAATTAATATCGCCCTGCATGATGAGAGTTCACTGACGGTGTTTAATGACGAGTGGCGGCATATGCAGGAACCACATCTGACAGCCTTTTTACGATTACGCCGACAGTACGAAACCTCCTATCTTCGGATCATCCGGGAAGGAATGGAGCAGGGAAAAATCAACACAACGGACCCTTATCTTGTTTTCCAGATGATACTGTCCTCCCTGCGATGGCTGCATCTCAACGGAACCCGAAAGACCAAACTAAACGAAGAACAACTGACCGAACAAATCACATCGATTATCATTAAAGGCATTACCATATGAGTGTCATCGAATTAGAACAGAAATTTCAGGAAAAAATCGACAACGATATCCGCATTGAACCGCGCGACTGGATGCCGGATGCATATCGTCAGACCCTGATCCGTCAGATCAGCCAACATGCTCATAGTGAGATTGTAGGCATGCTGCCTGAAGGCAACTGGATCACCCGCGCTCCTTCACTCAAACGGAAGCTGGCACTGCTCGCCAAGATCCAGGATGAGGCGGGACATGGGCTTTATCTCTACAGCGCTACAGAAACGCTCGGGGTGGACAGGGATACACTACTTGAAGAACTTCACACCGGTAAGGCCAAATACAGTTCGATCTTCAACTATCCCGCACTGACCTGGGCCGATATGGGCGCGATTGGCTGGCTGGTAGATGGTGCCGCAATCCAAAATCAGATTCCATTATGTCGCACCTCCTTTGGACCCTATGCCCGTGCGATGGTGCGCATATGCAAGGAAGAAAGTTTTCATCAGCGCCAGGGATATGAAATCATGACTGTGCTTGCACAAGGCACGCCTGTTCAAAAAGCCATGGCCCAGGATGCCCTTAACCGGTTTTGGTGGCCGAGCCTGATGATGTTTGGTCCTCCGGATGATGTATCCGCACATACGGCCCAATCCAAAAAATGGGGCATCAAACGATTTACGAATGATGAACTCCGTCAAAAGTTTGTGGACATGATTGTTCCTCAAGCTGAATATCTTGACCTCAAACTTCCTGATCCGGATATCAAATGGAATGAAGAGCGCGGTCATTATGATTTTGGAGCGATCAACTGGGAAGAATTCTGGAATGTGGTAAAAGGAAACGGACCCTGCAATAAGGAACGTATGGAAGCAAGGGTGAGCGCATGGGAAAAAGGCGCATGGGTCAGGGAAGCTGCTCTTGCATATGCCAATAAGCGTTTCGACTCCGCTCAACGACCAACAATAGCGAATAATCAACATGAACAAAATCGTGCGATATGAAATCATGGCCTTTATATGAAGTCTTCATAAGATCCAAAGCAGGTCTGCACCACAAACATGCAGGCAGTCTGCATGCCGCTGATGCACAGATGGCTATTGAAAATGCCCGTGATGTGTATTGCCGCCGCAATGAAGGCGCAAGCATCTGGGTCGTATTGTCTGCCGACATCACCGCATCCAATCCGGAAGAGAGTGATCAGCTGTTTGATCCCGCGGAAGACAAGGTGTATCGTCACCCAACTTTTTACCAGGTGCCTGAAGGGGTAAAACATTTATAACCCCACGACATGTTGATGACACCACTTACACACATCATCGGTGTGATATGTATCATGCTGACGGGCCATGCTTGTCATGATGCGCATTCGAAGCAACAAACATCAGTTGCTGATATGACTGTGTCGCAGGAAACCGCTGCAGATACGCAGGTTGCAGTGACACAAGAGGATACATTGGCGATCCCCTATGATCTCAATTACATCATGGGAAAATTTGATCCGTCAAAGCATCCTGACTTTGTACTGATCCCCACGGAATATGCCGACAAGCAAGGCATGTACCTGCGCAAGGACACCTACAAGGCCTTCCTCGATATGTACAAGGCTGCGAAAGCAGATGGCATCGTGTTGCAGATCAGATCCGCCACCCGATCCTTCTACGCACAGAAATCCATATGGGAAGCCAAATGGTCCGGCGAACGAAATATCGAAGGCGGAGAAAACCTTGCGCAAACCACACCAGATCCTAAAGAACGCGCGTTGAAAATATTGCGCTATAGTTCGATGCCGGGATCAAGCCGCCATCACTGGGGCACGGACATCGATCTCAATAATCTCGAAAACGATTGGTTCAGCGAAGGCGAGGGCCTCAAGATGTACAACTGGCTCAAAGCCCATGCACACGAGTTTGGTTTCTGCCAGGTGTATTCCGCCGGAAGACCCCACGGCTATTTCGAGGAGCGCTGGCACTGGTCCTATATCCCCGTAGCCGGAAAGCTCACCTCCTACGCCCGCGCCAATCTGAAGAATGAAATGATCTCCGGGTTTCTTGGCAGTGAGACTGCGGCGATGATTGACATTGTTAAGTATTATGTTTTGGGTATTAACCAGGAGTGTTTATAAATGGCGCTTCGCAGGCCATCGGTTGAGTGTATGCCGCCTTTTCGGCGACACGGTTTAGAAAGTTTAGTTTAAACTTCTAAACTATCTAAACAGTGGCATCGAATAGATGCCATACGCTAAACTTTCTAAACACTGACGTTATTCTCAAATCCGTCGACTACATAAAATAAAACTCACCATTCACAACTCACCAAATGGCCTACACCGAATCCAACATGATGCCTCTCGGCAGCGACGCTCCGCCCTTCGTATTGCCTGATACGGTAAGCGGAAAAATGATCCGGCTGTCGGACATCGCTTCCGATAAAGCCACTGTAGTGATGTTTATCTGCAATCACTGCCCGTATGTGATCCATGTCAATGATGAGATCGTGCGGCTAGCCAATGATTATATCGCGAAAGGCGTGGCCTTCGTCGCGATCAGTTCGAATGACATAGAAAATTATCCTGATGACAGTCCGGAGAAAATGAAAGAAGTGGCTGAAAAGCTGCAATATCCTTTTCCTTACTGTTATGATGAAAGCCAGAATGTGGCCAGGGCCTATGATGCGGCATGTACACCAGACTTTTACGTGTTTGATGGGGATCTAAAACTTGTGTATCGCGGACGGCTGGATGATTCGCGGCCCAAGAATACAAATCCGCTGACGGGGAAAGATTTGAGGGAGGCGCTGGATGCGGTGCTGGAAGAAAGGCCTGTTACTGAGAAACAGTATCCGAGTGGGGGGTGTAATAT
>CAZYHJ010000108.1:6412-8292 GCA_964646645.1 uncultured Saprospiraceae bacterium
ACACCATATTGGCCGCGTCTCCTGACGCGTATAAAAAATCACACTCCCGCCGTCACATACATCATTCCGCTTGCCTGATCTTCGTTGACCTCGAGCCTAATGGCGAATGGGGCCATCCCTCGTGGCTTGTATGACCATGCATATACATAGTGCACTCCTTCCTTGTGGTACACAGGCTTACCAAACTGCTTCGCGCCTTGCTTGCCAGCTTGTTTTATACTTGAAGCACTTGGAAGGGTAATGATGACTTTTCGAATCGTATCGTTGACCAATTCATACGTCAACGAGCAACTATCAATCTTTCCAATGGAGGCTTCAGGGAAAATAAAACGGTCCGATCTGATAAATGCCGTTGGTTTCTTCGCGCAACTGGCAGGTATTTCAAAGAAAGTGCCAACTGCCAATGGGATGTTTGGACTGCGAAATTCGCCGGGAAATGATAATTCAGGTGTATGTGAATAAGTATACTCTGCAGTCTGTCCCTTTAACGATAACCAAGAGCAAAGGGAAAAATAAATTATGATGATTAGGTTCTTCATGATGGTATGTTATATCAATCCTCCAAAATTTCCCCTGAATACATTTTCAGTCAGAAAAATAACTTCTCCTGTCTGGCATCTCACATCTGGCATCTTACATCTGACATCTTCCATCTGGCATCTGGCATCTACGCTCTATTTATCTCCAATAAGATTCCTCACGGCCACCAGTTCCTTATACTTTGCACGGGCTTCGTCGGCGGGTGAACCAAAATAGGTTTTTCCTCCTTCGAGATCTTTGGTGACACCGCTTTGGGCTAGGAGTACGACCTTATCACCAAGGGTTATATTTTGAGCGACACCGGTTTGACCATACAGCACACACCAGTCACCAATCTTTGATTTTCCTGCAACACCGGCCTGTGCGGCAAGGAGACAGTTTTTTCCGATCACGACACCATGGCCAATCATGACCTGACAATCGATCTTTGTACCTGCTCCAATAATCGTATCGCCACTGACCCCCTGTGCAATGGTAGATCCACTGCCGATCCAGACATCATCTTCAATGATCACTCTTCCGCACGCGGTCCAGGCCTGATATCCCTCGGGCCATTTTTTAAAATAGTATGCCTGCGTTCCAATGATTGCACCGGAATGAATGACAACGCGTTCGCCGATGTAACAATAAGGTCGAATGATGGCCCCTGCTTGAATGTATGAGTCCTTTCCGATATGCACATGGGGGCCGATGATGGCCCCGGGTTCGATGATGGCACTGGGGTGAATTTGCTGACCTTCGGTATTGTTTGTGCTGATGGGAGTAAAGGATCTGAAGCGTTTTACTAATGCTTCGTACGCGAGGAAGGGTTTTTCGACTACGAACAAGGTTTTTCCCGGCGGGCAGTCCATGGTGGCAGGCACGATGATCGCGCTGGCAGCAGAATGCAGGGATGCCTGGTAATATTTAGGATGGTCGACAAAGGTGAGGTCCCCTTCGCGCACCTTATGGATCTCATTGATCCCTGTGATCTGCAGGTCATGGTTGCCAATGATTTCAGCTCCGATCCATCCGGCGACATCTGCGACTGATATTACATGTGGTAGGTTCATCCCAATGATATTTCGGTCAAAAATACGGAATACCTTGATGGGCGTTGGGGAACGCAGATGACGCAGATAATTTAGATAAGATTTTCGCAGATTTGGATTGGGGTAGCCGCGAATTTGCGCGAATTTACGCGAATGAGTACCTTATGATAATTACTCACTCCATCACTAAATCACTCCATCGCTCCATACTTAAAGGCCGCGAATTTGCGCGAATTTACGCGAATGAGTACCTGATGATAATTACTCACTCCATCACTAAATCACTCCATCGCTCCATACTTAAAGGCC
>CAZYHJ010000108.1:8392-10044 GCA_964646645.1 uncultured Saprospiraceae bacterium
GCGAATTTGCGCGAATTTACGCGAATGAGTACCTTGGGATTAACATCTCACGACTCACGACTCACGACTCACGACTCACCATTCACAACTCACAATTCACCATTCACAACTCACCAAATGACTCAACAACTATCCCGTCGTTCCTGGCTCAAACGCAGCGCCATGGCTGCGGCCATCCTTCCTGTAAGTAACTGGTATCTCCCCGATATCCGTGAAACTAATTTTTCGGGGGTAAATGGAGATGCACCGATAAGGCTCAATATGAATGAGAATGCGTATGGGCCGAGTGAGGCCGCACGCAAAGCGATCATCGACAGCCTGGTGGATGCCAATCGGTATCCGCGCAACTATACGGCTAAACTGCGGGAGGAAATTGCAAAACGGGAAGGGCTGACGCCTGATCATGTGATGCTGGCGGCTGGTTCCACAGAACTGCTTGGATTGGCGGGATTGGTCTATGGGCTGGAGAAAGGGGAATTGGTGGCGTGCAATCCGACGTTTGACTTCCTGATGCTCTATGCGGAGCGAATGGGATGCGATTGGGGACGGACACCGCTGACGGCCGAGTATCAACAGGATCTCAACGCGCTGGATAAGACATGTGGTGCAAACACTAAATTGATTTTTATCTGCAATCCAAATAATCCCACCGGTGTCGAAGTGCCTACGGATACACTGAGGGATTTTTGCGAGACACAATCCGCAAAGTATCCTGTATATGTGGATGAGGCCTATGTGGAGCTCAGTCCGAATGGAAGAAACAGCAGCATGGCCAGCCTTACGCTTAATAATCCGAATATCATTGTCGGACGTACGTTTTCAAAAGTGCATGGCCTCGCGGGAATGCGCATCGGATATGCACTCGCTAATCCAATGACCATTGAACGCATGACCAATCTTCACACTGGTCGTGGCATGACGGTGTCATGTGCCGCCGCGGCCGCAGCATTGGCTTGTCTCAATGATCCTGAGTTTGAAGCCTACAGCCGTTCAAAGATCATCGAAGGCCGCAAAATTGTATGCAGGGCATTTGACCAGATGGGAGTGGAGTACCTCAACAGCGCCACCAACTTCGTATTGTTCAGAAATGACAAATGGAAAAAAGATCCAGTGGAGGCGATGGAAAAAGAAAATATTCTGATCCGGAAATACGATCATCTCTATGGCTGGACGCGCGTGAGTATCGGGACTATTGAGGAAATGGAGCAGTTTGTGGCGGCAGCGAAGAAATACGTTTAACTCCTGGTTTGGATCAATGTTCTATTCTATCCTTTTAAGAGGGACGATTTTTAAATTTTTGTCCCGTTGAAAAGGATAATTCTCAAATTTTCCTCAATTAGATCTCGTCATAACCCATCTATTGCCTTGACAAATGGCAAGTAGGGATAGGTCGCGATCTGTGGGGTATGTTTTAATTTTAATGTACTTCAAGTGTCAAATTGCTGACAGTATAATCCTTTAACATTATAGAGCAGGATTTTTCCCTAACTTGGTTACGATAATCATCATAAAATCTCTCTGTCTTTGACCTTTCCGGGAGAAGAGTATTATATGAGAGATTTAATTCTGGGTTCAATGAAAAACACTTTGGCAATAACTTAGTATCAGGCTTATATCTTTATACCATATTCGATTCAAGCACTCAATTAATC
>CAZYHJ010000109.1:0-9936 GCA_964646645.1 uncultured Saprospiraceae bacterium
CGATATCAAACCACAGAAGGGCATGACCTATGCCATTGACTATGGTCAAATGAAGGCTCTCCTTTGGTCAGCACCGCATGAATATGCGCAGCCCGTGATTTCCAGCAATACAATGATTATGGTAGGACTCGCGGATGGTTCGGTGGATCTGTTTCGCATGGTGCAAATCGAAATGATGGAGGCTCCACTTGCGGCCCAATATCCTGATGTAAAAGTTTTTCGTGGTATCTCTGTTTCCAATCCCTATCGTACGATTCGCGCAGACTGGACCGTCAATGGTTTTAGAGCAGTGGTTAGGGATCTTGAAGGAAGAACTTTTATTGACCCTTACCAACGCCATGATTTAACAAACAGAGTGGTTTATCGCTCAGAGGAATATTTCAGAGAATCGAATTGGGATTGCAATGTCGAAGCTGAAAACTTTCATGATGAACACTTTGAACAACGTGTTTTCGGGGATTGTCAATTCAGGAGTTATAGATTAGCCGTTGCCACTACTGGGGAATACAGCAATTATTTTGATGCCAATTCCTCTTCCGAATCCGAATTAGTAATGGCCGAAGTAGTAACGGCTGTAAACCGCGTGAATGATGTATATGAGGCTGATTTTACAGCAAGACTTATACTCGTAGCTAATACAGATGATGTGTTTTATTACGATGCAGGTTCGGATCCGTATACGAATAACAACGGTAGTACAATGCTGGGACAAAACCAGACCACACTGGATGCTATTATTGGAAATGCTAATTATGATATTGGTCATGTTTTTAGTACCGGAGGTGGAGGAGTAGCGTATCTGGGTGCATTATGCAATAATAGCCTGAAGGCTGGTGGAGTCACAGGATCACCTGATCCGGTTGGTGACCCTTACATCATTGATTATGTTGCCCACGAAATAGGCCATCAGTTTGGCGGAAGTCATACATTTAATGGTACAGCCGGGAGTTGCGGAGGTGGTAATCGATCAGCAAGCTCAGCATATGAGCCTGGCAGCGGGTCAACGATTATGGCATATGCAGGCATATGCGGATCCCAGAATTTACAACCGCATAGCGACCCATATTTTCATGCAAGGAGTTTGTTGCAAATCACAAATCATATGGCCGCAACAGGTTGCGCTTCTTTTATATCTTTTTCCAATGATGCTCCGGTTGCTTCCAATGTTCCGAATTATACCATTCCAATTTCTACTCCGTTTGTCTTAACAGCGGATGTGATGGATCCAAATGGTGATCCGCTATCTTATTGTTGGGAACAATATGATTTAGAGACCACATCCACAGAACCACCGGCATCCAATGATGCAGATGGACCGATGTTTCGGAGTTTTAATCCGGTTTCAATACCTCAGAGATACTTTCCCAGGTTGGAAGATTTGACTCAGAATATCAGCCCTACTTGGGAGGTTCTACCTTCTGTTTCCAGAACGATGACCTTCAGGATGACTGCAAGAGATTATCATCAGATGGCCGGATGTACGGATGAGGATGATGTCGTTGTCACCACCACCTCCACATCAGGTCCATTTATCGTCACTTCTCAGGGTAGCCCCACCACCTGGACCGAAGGCAGCAATCAAACGATCACCTGGAACGTAGCCAATACTACTGCTTCGCCTGTGAGTTGCGCCAATGTCAATATCCTCTTGTCATACGATGGTGGTTATACCTATCCGGTGACCTTAGCTCAGAATACGCCCAATGACGGCTCACACATTGTCAGCATACCTCCCGGCACTACGACTACGGGACGTATCATGGTGCGTGGAGCCAACACTATCTTTTTCGATATCAATAATGCCAATATCACCATTGAGTCCGGCCTGCCCAACTTTACCATTACACTAACCCCTTCAACTGTATCAGAATGTAATGATGGTTCGGTGCAGACCACTGTGGAAGTAGGTCAGTTTATGGGATTTACCGATCCGGTATCCCTAAGCCTGCTCAGCCCACCGCCTGGAGCCGTCGTGTCGTTTGTGCCGCAAGTAGTCAATCCCGGATCGACAAGCACACTTACCGTGAGTAATCTCACCGGATTGCTTGGAACGTACACACCTACAGTGCGAGGTACGAGTACAACAGGCAACAAGGATGCGGTATTTACGATCAATCTTTTACAGCCACCTACAACAGGTCCTGTCCTGGTCAGTCCTGCCAATAATTCAACCGATGCAGTGATCACACCGATTCTTGACTGGCAGACGCTGGCGGGTGCAACCCTTTATGAGTATCAGTTGGCGTATGATGCAGCCTTTACAAATATTGTATTGTCCGGTACGACGGCTGCGGATCAATACCAGGTCACTGCGCCATTGATCGTCAATCAGCAATATTATTGGCGCATCGGCGGTATCAACTCATGTGGTACCGGGGCTTGGTCATCCGTATTCAACTTTACCACCACCAATTGTTTTCAACTGATGAGCACGGATGTACCGGTGGATATTCCGGCCAGCGGCACGCCCACGGTGTATTCTGATTTTGATTGTCCGATCGATATGGTGATCACGGATGTCAATGTGATTAAGTTGACCGGTACCCATTCGTGGGTGAGTGATTTGTACATTACCTTAATAGCCCCGGATAATTCGCAACGTGTCATTTGGGATACACCATGTGACAATCACGACAACTTCAGTATCAACTTTGATGATGAAGCGGCCAATATGAGTTGGCCCTGTCCGCCGGTGGATGGATTGACCTATAAGCCAAACAATACGCTTAGTTTTTTTGATAATAAAAACGCGGAAGGGTTGTGGCAGCTCAAGGTGCAGGATCTGTTCAACCAGGATGGCGGTACGCTGAATAGCTGGGGTCTAAAAGTTTGCGGAAACATTGGATGTCAGTTGACCGTCAATCAAACGAGTGGAAGCGGAACAGGAAGTTTGCCTGCGGCGTTAGGTTGCGCCAATGCCGGTGATACGATCCGTCTGGCATCCTTCCTTGCCGGGCAGACTATCAATATTGGTTCGGCACCATTATTGCTCAACAAAAACCTGGTGATCTTTGGGGAAAGTCCCGGAATCAATGTCACTGGATCGGGTACGAGAGTATTTGATGTGGCGGCGGGAATTCAGGTTGAAATGAAGGATTTTACGGTTACAGCCGGCACATCCATGACCGGAGGAGCTTTAAGTAACCTCGGCATCCTGAACCTGAACAACATGCTGATCAACGCCAACGCGGGTGTATCCGGGGCTTCCCTGGTGCAGAATACGGCTGGCGCTCAGTTATTTATAAATGGAATCTCACGCCTGGAGCAATAAAAACTGAAAAACGAATAAACCCTTATATTTGCATCTGGTTACAATCGCAGGGCCCGGACAGCGGGCCTTCGTAATCAAAGGGATCTTTCCCTGAAAATCAATAAGGTCGGTTGGCCGAGTGGCTAGGCACAGCTCTGCAAAAGCTGCTACAGCGGTTCGAATCCGCTATCGACCTCAAAGCGCGCAAAGCCCTGCCACGATAGTGGTGGGGCTTTTGCTTTTTATGGCGCGTTAAGCTTGCTTAAAAGCGACGTGAAAAGCAAAAGACCCTATGGCGGAGCCCAGGGCTTTGCGCGCTTTGAGCAGGGCCCCCCTCTTCGGATCGGCGAGCGCAGGGAGCCAATCCGGAATTCAGAGTGGGTGTCTGTGTGGGTGTGGGTGTGAAAATCACTGATGAGGAATTCAAACCCCATCTGCGGATGATCCTTTATTTTTGAAATCCAATGGAGCAAGACATTCTCAACCGGTTTGACCGCATCCTGGCCATCTGGATACAGTTGCAAGCCAATCGAGTGGTCAAGGCGCAGGATCTATCGCAAAAGTTTGGGGTGAGTCTGCGCACTATATACAGAGACATACGATCTCTCGAGGCTGCCGGAATTCCCATTATTGGTGAAGCTGGTGTTGGTTATTCGATCATGGAGGGCTATCGTCTGCCACCGGTGATGTTTACCCGTGAAGAAGCCGCAAGTTTTATTGCCGCAGAAAAGTTAACGGGTAATTTCCTGGACAAGAGCCTTGGCGCGCATTTTCAATCCGCCATGGAGAAAATAAAGATGATCCTGCATGGACCTACACAGGACCACATCAGTGCCATTGAATCGCATATACGCATCCATCCCGCCAGGGAGCTTTTTCATCAGCAGTCTCCGGATGCCATGAAATTATTGCTGGAGAGTATTGCAGGCAAAACACAACTCCACATGAGTTACCAGGCCGCTCCTGGTAAGGAATATACCGAACGCCATGTTGAACCCGTAGGTATATTTTTTGAACATGGCAGCTGGTATTTCATGGGCTATTGTCATCTGCGTAAAGAATACAGACAATTTCGTACGGACCGCATTCATCAACTTCGACATACACTCATACCTTTTCATCGCGCTCATCCACCACTTGAAGATTTGCGTAAAAAGGAATCTCCAGAACAGGACAGAACACGCATTGTCCTGCGCATGGACTCCAATGTGGTCAAATACATTTGTTCCAGCCGGATATATTATGGCCTGGTTTCAGAAAAGGAAGCGGATGGTATGACCGAACTCACGTTTATGACGCATGTCTCGCTTGAAGGATTTGCCAGGTGGTTCCTGATGTTTGCAGATGCGGCGGAGATCGTCGAACCGATTGCCCTTAAAGAAGTGGTGCAGCAGCTATTGGAACAAATGCTTCACAACCTGCAGGTTTCAGAGACGTTGGCCGGAACGATGTCCTCAAGTTCGGTGCAGTAGAATCCGGCGCGCGCAACCATCGCTGCAATATCATCCTTTGTACTATAAAACGATTCGACCCGAAGGACCTTGTCACAGTCCTCCAGGTCAAATGTTGCTCGTTCGATAGGATGAAACGCTGCACGCAGTGTTCTGAGCACTGTCGTTGCATCCCGAGGTGTCTGCACATTGGTGCGGAACACCAGCACTTCTCTTATGGCCGGTCCCAAAATGCAGGTGGTTCGATATTCAGGGCACGGAGATATACATACATCTGACCGCGGTGATGGATTTCGTTATCCACAAAATAGAGGAGAGAGGAAATCACTGTGCCGGGATATTGGCCGAACGCCAGAATCTCTTCATGAAATCGTGTGAGGGACATCTTAGACCAGTATTCATTGATCAGTACGGTAGACTCATCCCATAATTTCAGCAGGTAGGCTTTCTTGTCACCATGATCCATGTGCTCATTGAATTTTTCGGAAACTCCGTCGACCATTTCTTTTAAACCTGGCGCAGCGATGGCTAAAAGCTCCTGGACCAGAACAGCAGCCGGGCGCATGCCGCCAATGGAGAAAGTAAAAAATTCTTTTTCCGGAAAGGCTTCGATCACGCGGCGGGTCAGGGTGCGGTGTCCTTGCCAGTGATGTAAAAATTCTTCAGGTGTAATGACAGCAGGTGCTGTGGTTTCAGTGATGGATTGCATTGTATTTAGATTTTGATGATTGTATGCGCCAAAGGTCAGGCAGGGAGGTGACAAGGGATTGTCAGCAGGGAAGTGGGGGATAATTTTTTTTTAAAACGTGGTCACATTTTCCCTTTTCAATACACTATACCATCAGGGGCACGTCCCCAACCCGAATTTTATTTTTCACTTCAATCCAGTCAAACAATGAACCTAAAACACTTTACGACCCGCCTGGCCCCCGAAAACCTCCATGCAGATCAGGATGCCATCAACCGTTTTATGGAGACCGTCACCGTCAAGAAAACCTCCACCCAGTTCGTACCGGGCAATCCGGACTATTGGTCCATTCTGGTATTTTATGAAAATGGCCATGCCACGCCTTTAAAAGAAAAAGAAACGGTCAAGGCTCCCGAAGTGACCATGGCCGACCTCAACGAAAACGAACAAGCCATCGTCAACGCCCTCAAGATCTGGCGCAAGGACCGCGCCACAGAAATGAACATTCCCGAGTTTATGGTGTGCCACAATGCCACCCTCATGACCCTGGCCAAAGAGCGGCCGCACAATCTTGTTGGTTTAGCTAAGATCAAAGGCCTTGGTGATCAGAAGATCGCGAGGTATGGAGATGATATCATAGCCATACTTAACGCCTTCTGAAAATTTTGACGGTATGATCGTTAAAGCTTCTCCGGAGACATAAAGGCCCTTCAGAGGGATGTCATGCCAACTGTCTTCCGAAAAGATGGAATTCGATTTTTCTTCTTTAGCAACGAAGGAAATGAACCACCCCATATTCATGTTGAATACGGAAGTGGCTATGCTAAGTTTTGGCTCAATCCTTTGGAATTGGAATATTTCTCCGGCATCACCCAAAGCCAATTGACCAAACTCCGTATCTTAGTTGAGGAAAATCAAACCTTATTTAGTAGCGCCTGGTATGCCTATTTCAACAGGAACAAATCTTAGAGCGGTGGACATCTGGTTTACAGATGATATGCTGTATGTGCGTCTCAGCGATGACAGGGAAGTGGGTGTGCCTCTGAAGTGGTATCCTAAGCTTCTGAATGCAGACCCACACCAGCGATCTTCGTGGCGGCTGATTGGCAACGGTATTGGTATTCACTGGAATGATCTCGATGAAGATATATCTGTCCAAGGAATGATATATCAATAAAAAAACACCTCCGGTATCAGAGGTGTTTTTTATAAGATTTAGTGTTCTTACCCTCTGCAGGCTTCTTTCAAAGCTCTCAACTCTTCCCTGCTGTTGACGGTCACGATGGTGCCATCTTCGAGGGTTACGGTAATCGGAAATACAAATTCAGGACGTGCGGGTTGGCCGGGGTTGTTTTGGTGCCATGCCTGTGTGGCAGCTTTTAGTTCTTCTTTAGAATTTACAAGGACCACGGAGCTGTCAGGAAACATGACACTGAGGGGGAAATTCAGGGTGAAGCAAGGGGCACCGCCATGGTTTCCATGACCGCCACCGTGTCCGCCTCCATGACCACCGCCAGGTCCGCCATTTCCGGTTGTATCCATACCGCCGCCACCAGGATTGCACAAAGCGCGGAGTTCTTTCAGTTGTTCTATTGTTTCAACTGTAATGATCTCGCCGGCTTCATTAATCACCTGGATCGGCAATACCAGGGTTGGTTTGTTAAACCTGTTCGGACGTCCGCCATTGGCCTGGAACCAGTCACGGATCGTTTGTTTCATTTCTTCATAGCTGCCCACTGTCGCTGTAGTGCTGTCGGCAAACTGAATGGTCACCGGGAAAACGAGTTCATAGCAACCCAGGCGTCCGGCACCGCACTGATCTTCAAGGCCGGTGGTGGATTGGAGTACGAAGTTTTCCACATCTGTAATATTGGTGTCTTCTTGCGTACAGGAGGTGAAGAATCCTGCAAAGGCAATTACGGATACCACGCTGAATGTTTTCAAAAATGTGTTAAGCATGACTTTTGTTTTTAAATGAAAAACTGATTTCAACTGGAAGAATTAAAAAAGATCACTTTGTACTCACAGGATTCAATTTTATTTAAAAACTTTTCCCTCTTGCCGGAAACGAAGACATTAATTAAAGAGAAATCTCCTGCTCTCCAATGATATGGGACATCCGATGGCGTGATAAAGATCAAAAGGACATTACCTTTTCAAGAGCAGCATCCGCATTAAACCAATTCACAAGCAAATAGTCATATACAGGGCGAACCATAGATGTATTTCTGCCAACATTAAAATCACGTGGCAGATAACTATTTTCGTCCTTCTATATACTAATACTTAAGGAACAATCCTTATCCGCCTTACGCAAAAGCACCCTTGAACGGGATCCATGGACGAATCAACACACTGGGAAAACCTGAAATCCGGAGACATACATGGTCTGCAGGCCATCTATGATCTCCATGTGGACGGGCTGTACCGGTATGGCATGATGCTCGTCCGGGACCAGGACAAAGTCAAGGATACCATACAGGATATGTTTCTCTCCTTCTGGAACAACCGGGCAGGAATGACCGTTCCTACATCAGGCAAAGCATACCTGATGGTCTCGCTGCGAAGAAGACTTTTTGACAAAGGGCCAAAAAGCAACCTGGAGACCACCCCACTGGAAGATGCGAATCTGGACGATAGCACTACCGCAGATCCTGAAATGCAATGGGTATTGGGCGAAGAGGAAGATGAACGACGCCAAAAACTTGAAAAGGCTATGCAAAGGATTAGCGACCGACAGCGCGAGATCATCCATATGAAGTATTACCAGCAACTGGATTATGACCAGATCGCCGCGATTATGGACCTCAACTACCAGTCCGCCCGCAACCTGGTGACCCGGGCCCTGGCCGCCCTCCGGAAGGAATTGATCACCATTATTTGCCTGTTATTACCATTCTTATGAGTACAGACACCGTAAAAAACACTCTCTATAACTGATGCTGAACGTATTAAAATATTTATCCTGGAAAACAGCTATTGCCCTGCTGGCCGTGGGGATGGTCTGGAGTTCATGCGCCAAGGATGACGAACTGGAGTATTATGTGGATGCCCCGCTACAAGAATATTTTGACCGTTTTGAAGCGGAGGCTGCATTGCGCGGCGTAACGATTGATTACGACGTACTGCAGATATCCGGTGATATCCGGATCATCGCCACGCCAAATGTCATCGGACAATGTATACGTACCGAGGAGGAACCAAATACAGTCGTCGTTGATAAGTTTTACTGGGACAGCGCTGATGATCTGGAACGGGAATTTCTGATCTTTCATGAACTCGGTCATTGCGCGCTCGACCGCGGCCATATTGATGACGCGGACGGACAGGGCCATTGCATCAGTATCATGACCAGTGGCACCGGAGCATGTGATGTGGTTTATACGGCTGCGACGAGGGATGAATTAATAGACGAGTTATTTACAGAATAACGGTTAAACCAATCATGGACAAGCCCTATCATTCATACACACCTATCATGCTGGCCGGAGAGGACTCCTTTATCCGGTGGGTTCTCCACGGAGAAGGACATGATACGTGGAGTGCATGGATGAATACAGATCCTGAGTTTAAAAGGAAAGTTGAAGCAGCGAAGCAATTGGTTATCTCTCTCTCGAATGCAGATACTCCAGGATTAACGACCGAGGAGAAAGCATCGCTGTGGAATAACATCGAAGCAGGCACAAAGACTCAACAAACAAAAAAGCAAGGTCCTCAATTCCGCAAATTGCTGAATTGGGCCATCGCAGCTGCGGCATCATTGGCTATGTTGGTGTGGTTCAATACCCTCATGTCTAAAGAACAGGTCTTTGCGCAGGCAGGCCAGCAAAAGGAAATTTCATTACCTGAATCCAGTGCGGTCAAATTAAATGCTGAGTCAAGCATTTCCTATAAAGAGAAAACGTTTGAATCAGCGCGGGAGATCCATCTCGATGGTGAGGCATTCTTCAGCGTGAAGCCCGGCAGCACGTTTACGGTGATCACAGCTCTTGGCCGCGTCACAGTATTGGGCACAAGTTTTAATGTTTATGCAAGGGATGGACGTTTTGAAGTCAGTTGTTATACAGGAAAAGTAAAGGTGGAGAGTAGTGATCGTGCGGAAAAGATTATTACTCCTGGACTAAAGACAACAAAAGCAGTTAAAGGCGATCTTGAACAAATCGCATTTTCTCCTTCTTCAGATCATCCTGAATGGATCGATGGGAAGTTTACCTTCAATAACCAACCGCTTTCTGAAGTCATCGATGAGCTCGAACGCCAGTATAACATAAAAGTCAATATCGAAAAAGGCATCGATGAGATCCCGTACACCGGGCTCTTTGAATCCGGTGACCTGCAAGAGGCGCTAAAACTCATCACCTGGCCGTTACATCTTCAATTTACCATAAAAGGAAATACCGTCACCATATCCCGCTGATCTATTATGCGTTTATTCCGGTCCGGAATGGTCATACTGATGTTTGCCACTCCGCTTTTTGCCTGTGCGCAAAACGCGGAGTTTACGTCATTTATAGATCGCATCGCGGATCAGTATAGGGTAGATGTAG
>CAZYHJ010000110.1:0-9567 GCA_964646645.1 uncultured Saprospiraceae bacterium
CACCCGCTAAGAGTAGTCCTTCCGTGATGATCCGGTGAATGGCACGTGTGGAGAGTCGCTTCCCGGCGGGCGTCACCACATTCCCGCCGCGATCGTAACAGGCCGTCGTCGCAAACAACGGCTCACTCCCCTGCAGCGAACCCGGTCGCAGTGCCAGATACGCCTGAATCCGCTCATAGACTTCCTTCAGCACCTGCACCGACTCATCGGCGGACGCTCTCCCCTTCCCATGCACCCACAAGCGCCACTTCTCACCCGGCACGAGTTCCTGGAGATGCTCGATCCGTGCGCGACTGACCTCAATCGTGCGCAATCCGGTCTTGAGCATGAGATACGCCATCGCGACGTTGCGCGCACGCTGCAGCTCCGTCTTCCGGGGATCGGATTCCAACACCGCGAGCAACGCCTTCGCATCCTCCACCGGCAGATGCCGTCGCGTGTGCTGCCGACTGCAGCTCCAACCTTGCACAAAGTCAGCAGGGTTCACTAATCCTGGATGGAATGGCACAAGCCAGCTCAAAAACTGCCGCACCGCCGTCAGATAGCCGTTCTTCGTGCGGAGGTTGGAAAAGCGGTGGTCGAGAAATGCACGGTAGGCTTCGAGACAGGTGCGATCGAGACGACGCAGCTGGTGATCTCGCCCCTGCTCGAGCCAGGCGATGAACGACCGGCCACGTTTGAGATAGGTGCGAGCGGTGGTCGACAGTGGCTTCTTCGCCGCGAGCTGCCGTGCGAACTCGTCGAGATAGACGCGAAGCCCAATGAACGTCGAGGAGGAGAGCTGGAGACAGACCGGTGGGAGTTCTCCGCCTGTTCGTCGGAGCGCCGTCGTGGCCAAGGGGACCAGCGCCGTGGAGGCGCTCTGATCGGGCGGCGCGTGCTCAGGGGTCAGCAGTACGAGGTCTATGATCTCCGTCCCTTCTCTCTCCCCGCTCCATCCCTCTCTCTTATCTATATATATGGAGTGCTCGCTGAAGACTGGGTCTCACTCCCCGTCCGGCCCGGGACTCCTCTTTCTAAAAGGTTAGAGGTGGACCGTGCACCGCGTCGGGGTGTCCCGCTCAATGATCCCTGCCTAAAACACCAGGAGGCGATTGCCTTCCGAGCCGATGTTCCAGTCTTTCCCCTACCCGTCCCCACCCTACCCCATCCGATCCGAAATCGCAAGGCCTCCGAGAAGGTGTCCATCCCGGATGCTATAACGATTCCGTGATGATATTTTCTTGACTGACTACCCCACTAAGAGTAGACCTCTAATCCATCATGCCAAATCCCTTCGAGGTGCCGCCGTCCCAACCGTTTGATGAAGAAGCGGAAGTCGCCGACTTCCTGCCTCCCGACCTGGCCCTCGAAGGGCGCGCGACGCTCTCATCGGACTGGCGCCTCGCGTACATCGACCAGCTCCATTTGACGATGGAGGATCCGCGGTTTCTCGTGCTCTCCCCCACCGCGCAGCTTCTCTATCTCCATCTGCTCAAGCACACCCATGGCCGGGGCGAACGCGAAGTGCGGATGTCGATTGACCGATTCGTGGCGGAGACGAAGCTCGCCTGGATGACCGTGCAGAAACAACTCAAGACGCTGATCCGTGTGGGGCTCGTGACGATCGGCCACCCGGCTCGGCAACGGGTGGCCCCCACCTATCTGGTGCATTGGCTGCCGCAGCTGGCACAGCGAGAGGTATTGAAGGACATTGTGACCCGCTACGATCAGCTTGATCAGGAAGATCTCGCTGAGCTGAAGCGCCTGGCTCCCCTCTTATCTCCGAGTCAGCGGGAGGAGATGGCATCTGAGATTCACCTGAGTCTGCGAGCGGACGGCCTGCTGCCGAGCCAGGAGCTCGTAACAAAGATCCTCTCCTATCGCCTCCTTCACCTCTTCCCGTATAAGCACGAGCTCATGAAAAAGCATCCAGGCTGGTATGACCTTCCTTCGCAGAGATAACCGGGCACTCGGCGCACGTTAGGACTACTGATTATCAACTACCAGTGTGGGCATTCTGTCAGAATACTTTATGCTTTCGCCAAACCAACCGTACACTCGTGTGAATAGGTCTCGTTTTGTTCGTCAGTCTAAAGTCGGTTAATACTATTCTGACTGTTTCAGTATTCTCTCAGTGCGTTACTTCTCGCTGTATATATATTCTGACTGTTTAGCTTTTCCCACTGTGTTAATATTCTTATAGTATAACAATATAATATGTATAACAATATGTTATGAGTAATTACTATAAGAGTGTTTATTCTTATAGTAAGATCATATCGGGATATAACATATGGTCGTCATTAATTACCACTCTGTCAGTATTAATACACTGTGTGTGTGTATTATCTGATAGTAAAGATGGCCCAATGACTTACGTTACTCTCATACATTTGAGGACATCTTACGAATACTACTCAGACAGAATATGTACACTGATAGTGTTATCTCTCGCGCTCATATCCGCTTCACATGAACACTGACTCCATCGCAGTGGCGCTACAACGTCGTACATGCTGACTATCAGAATTATAGTTCTGTCAGTGTAACTATCATGTCTCCTGTGATATTCACTGTGAGGTATGTGATTAGGCTAACATGACTACAAGACCCAGCGTATCTCCACTCAATGTGTCCTTGACTACCACATCATTTTCATCTGACAACGACTATCTACACCTATGTATCGAGATCATGTATACCCGCAACACGTCCTCACATGTAGGCACATAAAATAGTTCTTTATTGGGATGTTCTATTGTATCCACCCATCATATGCACTTGACTTGGCATAACTCATTTCATATATATGTTGACAGGCTCCAGTCGTTTTGTTATTCCAGCGCAATAGTAGCGCGGTAATTTACCGTCTACAATCCAGTGGTTCGCACCCAGGTGCAAGATCGAGTACGGCCATCTCTACTGGTCACCATCGTCGGAGCACGCGTTTAAATGGAGAAAGTGCGCGGCGCTGAGAGTAAAGAGAAGAGCTTCTTAAAGGGCGTGGTTGGAAAACGTCTTGAAGAACTTGCCTCCTCGCAACCTCGAGTCGATCCCCTCGAATTACTGGGTCTCTCTTCTCCAGTAAGCGCCGTTCCTTCCGCGCCCACGTTCTCTATTGCCACTCCTGTCGAGATTCCCGCTCAAGAGGAGGCGGCAGTTTCGCCGCTGCACTCCGAACCCCCTCGAATGACTACATCCACTGCCGCAGAAATATCCGGCCGATCGAACTCATCGCAACGTACGCCAGATGGGGACAGCACCATACTGTCAGAGCATTCTGACAGTGTCTACGCCTATTCTGACAGTACAAAACTACGTCCGTTACATCCTGAGAGTGGCACTGTCAGAGACTCTGTCAGTGCCACTGACTCCTTTCCGAGACCTCGTGTTTCATCTGACATCCATCAGCCTCCAGCGCCACTCCCTCTCCAGTCGGCGAGCCCGGCAGACATCCCCGTTTCTCTTCTCAAACCCCCATCACATTGGGTCCGCTTTGCCTGGGCACTTCATAGCTGTCGCGACCACTCCGCCCCGAACCAGACTCGCCCTGTCTCCTATGCAGAGATTGGTGCTCTGGTCGATCGAACTGAAGATGCCGTACGACGGTCACTTCTCCAACTAATGAGCGCCGGGCTCATTGTGCGAAAGGCACTCCTGCAGCATGCGAATGGGGGCTCGATTTATCTCTTTGGCCAAGCCTTCCCGGCGCTTCTTACTCCGTTACCGACGGGCAAGAAAAAAGGCCCACGCCCTCGTCCGCCTGGTTTTCTACACTCTCAGAGCGACTCCCGGAATTCCTCTCAGAATACCCCCAGTAGTAGTAGTTCTTTCTCTTTAAGTAACTCTGAACTACTACAAGAATGGGGAGTGCATAATCTTATTCTGTCAGAATGGTTCACCGGCATTGAGCCTCGCTCCGTCGAGCCGTTTCTTCGTGTGATGCCATCACCCGAGTACGCACAGGATTTTTTCGATAAGGTGACCGCTGTCATTGAACACAAGAAGACGACGGCCAAACCGATTGCGGATGCGCTCGGTTTTCTCTTTGCTTGCTTAAAGAAAATGGAAGTGAACCCGCCTCCCGGGTGGAAAAGCCGACGTGTACGTTTGTTGGAGGAAGAAGCGCGGCGCCTGCAAGAAGAAGCGGCAGCAATTAGAGCTGCCCGCGATCGTGTAGAAGCACAGCGCTGTGAACTCTATTTCTTAGGATTACCGCCAGAAACAGAGGCCCAGTTGAGGGCGAAGGCGGCCGAGGCAGCGGCTGACAGTGAGCTCCCCGTTGTGCGAGATACGAAGCGGGAGCGGAAGCTGCAAGAACTCATACGCGAGCATATGCGACACAACGAAGGACCAAAGACCCTGTAACCGCACCTGATGGGCGCGAAGGAAGGTGAGATATGGCGATTCGAATCAGTATTGCAAATCAGAAGGGTGGGTGTGGAAAAACGTCCACAGCGATCAATCTCTCTGATGCCTTGCGGCGATCGAATTATAAGGTACTATTTTTTGATTGTGACCCGCAGGCAAATGCGACGAAGCTCTTACAGATGGCTCCCGAGGCAAACCCGGGAGTGACAGAACTCTTGTTGAACCCTGATATGAAGGTCGAAGAGTGCATGACGGCCACGAAGCTCCCCAATGTGTCTTTGGTGCGGGGAAATATTCGCCTGGCCTCTGTTGAAAACCGCCTTCGCGATCCAGCGGTGTATCCTATTCCGATTGGGGTTTTGAAGAATAAAGTACGTAAGGATCTTCCGTTTGATTTTGTGATATTTGATACGCCTCCGTCGCTATCGTTGATCACGATGAATGCCCTGTCTGCGAGTGACCACGTAATCGTGCCCATGGAAAGTGGATCGGGATTTTCATTTGATGGCCTCGATGACTTACTGAACATTATTTCCACTGTGCAAGGGAGCGTCCAGGCTGACCTGTCGATACTCGGTGTGTTACTCACTAAACACGACGCGCGTCGCAACGTCTGTCAGGCGGTATTTCAAATGGTGAAGGATCGCTTTAAAGAAGATTTTCTCGACACCACAATTTCCATGTCGACGTCGGCGCAAAAGGCTGAGTTACAGCGAGATACTGTGTTGCAATTTGATCGGAAGTGCTCGGCGAGTCGCGATTACTTGATGCTCGCGCAGGAACTGGTAACGCGATTGAAAGTCAAGCCAATCACAAAGACGAAAGGGGAGGGAGCGCGGGTGGTGGGTGAGAGTGTCAGTGAAGTGCCAGCGGCCGTCGGGTGATAATAAGTGGTGAAAACAACTTCTGTGATTCTAAAGATATCAGAGCACATAGGAAATACATTGTTAGAAATCGATAGAGTGCTACTAAAGCATGGCTCTTAGGGAAGGGGAGTGTATGACAAATTGTGTCGTTTACAGAACTAGGAGGAGTTAATAATTACTTCTTAGATGCCTGTTGCTCGTTCCGTTGTTCATCTCGCCCAATTAAGAAATCTTTACTGTAAATTCCCACATAGGAAAATGTGTTACTGGAACCTTCTCTTGAGTTGAGCAGCTTCACCAGAATAGGGCTGATCATGATGTGCCGACACGAGACACCTGAGTGTTAGTCTTTCTGGACGACTCGGGTGATCCTGGGTTCAAGATTAAAAAGGGGTCATCGCCGTGCTTTGTGATCGCACTGGTAATCTTCGACGATCATCTTGAGGCAGAAACCTGTGCCGTTGAGATAAAAAAACTTAGGCGCGAGTTGCATCTCAGTGATCAGTTTGAGTTCAAATTCAGTAAGTGCTCAGCCGTATTTCGAAAAGCATTCTTGACGCGAGTCGTCTCGTACAAATTCAGAGTCAGAGCCATCGTGATGAGAAAAGATGCGATTTATAGTGCAGAGCTGCGCGAATCGAAAGAATCGTTTTATCGGTATGCGATTCGTATGGTGTTACAACACAGTTTTGGCACAATCAAGAAGGCACGATTGAAAATGGACGGGCACGAAGACAGGGAATTTCGACGAGAACTCCAGGCGTATCTGCGCAGGCAGCTGCAAGTCAGTAGAGAAGGAGAGCCCATTCTTGAGGATGTGCGAATCGTGGACTCGAAAAATAACGTTCTTATTCAGCTGGCGGATATGGTGGCGGGTACGTTGCGTCGTCATGCGGAAGAGGAAAAGAAGGATGCGATTGAGTACCGAACGATTCTCCAAAAGCGAATCGAGGATGTGTGGAATTTTGGATAGGCAGAAGGGTGCAGAATAGTTCGACCCAGCTCCTATCCCGAGGATCCTCGGGCACGCGCACCATACGGTGACAGTTCGGAAGCTGGGTCTTTGTAAAGGATAAGGTATCGTACCTCAGGATAGCTGTCAAACCCTTTGATATGGGCCCTCATGTAGCTTCTGGGTATCCAGATGTCGATAATGGTGAAGTTCAGTGGGTGGGGGAGAACTGCGTAGGAGTACAGCGGACTCGGACCACAAGAGTAGGGGTACGTGGTGAGGCGACGCATTCGAACGACGAGAGCCCGTGCGTTGGTTGCGGCATTTCAACGAGAAGGGAAAAAACATAAACTTGATGGCTGGGTAGGACAACCGAAGCAGGTCCTGCCGGACTCTTCGAGATGCGCACCGTCATCAAAGGGCCGGTTCCCAAATATAATGTAGTCGTTGGCATCCGATCTCACAAACAGTGTCAGATACCTTGAAGGCGGACGCTCGCGGAAGGTCGGGCACACTGTCTCAGTTCGATCCAAAGCAGAAGTCCACGACCGACGGCTATCCAGTGGTTCACTGTAATGTCGGCACCATCGGGATCCAAGGGTGTAAACTTCCCGACAATCCCCAATACACCCCTGTCAAAATCCCCATCTGAAATGCCGCCCAAAGTTGGTCGATTTCTCAAGGAATTTGACTTATGCTGATGCTGGTCCAAAAGTAAAACATTATGGGAAGACAAGAGAGAGAAAGTCGTCTAGTCAATCCGAAGAGCGGATCGTGGGGCTCCTTCTCTACTGACCTTTTGCTAACAGCCAAGCTCATGCTTGAAGCCTCTATAGAGGATCGAAAAGGTAATTCTAACCCGCCGCCAAAGAATCATATGAGTAAGCATGTAGTTGGCAGTACCGTGTTGTTATTTGCAGGACTCGAATCTTGGTTACACGAAACCATTGCCCATCTGTCAATGCACGATCCCGCCTTGCTCCAGCTTGTTAAAGCTTCTTCACTTATTAAGAAATATAAATCACTTTGCGCTTGGAATGGCGTAAGCCCAACACCGCTCACCGATATTGGAATATTAGCTCAAGAGCAGGGGTTAGATTTCAAGAAAGCCACTGACAACCTCAGACTTGCAATCGAAGTGCGCAATGAAATTGTGCATCCTGTACCCCTACCACCAGGCACGCAGAACAATGTCCCAACTGATCTTCTCCCACTGCATGAAATGGGGCTCCTAATGTCAACAGAGGCACCAAACCACGACTTTACTTTCGGAGATAAATTGCGTTCCTATGCTCTTGGCTATTGGTGTTGGGAGGTAGTTAATACCTGCGTACATCTTCTTGTTGAGCATTTGAAGCCTGATCAGCAGGTTGCCTGGACGGCACAAAACTTTTCCAGTTACAAAGATCTTTGTTCTCCGAAAGATCTGTCGTCCATCCACTAAACCTTCTGAGGCAAAGTTCTCCTGTTGAGGCAGTTAGTATCAGAATCAGTTGTATACGAACCAGTCGTTACAAGAAGCGTAAACAGAAGGAACATGCGGACCTTGCATGGCCATATATGCAGAGGGCTTAGATCGCGGGGCTGTTACATCTCGTGGCCCGCATGCCCTGTACAGACTGAGGTTCCGACGCATCACGGCCACCGGGTATAACGCAATTGGGCTGGCCTGTGTAGCACACCGCTGCGATGACAGGATGACCCTTGACAGGCGAATAACTAACCGCAAGAAACTCAAACCTGTGCCCATTCCGTAAGTGCATACTATGTCGGTCAGCATGCTCAATAGTTAGGCCTTGTGAAAAATGAAGAAGCACTATGCAGGTCTCTCAACACGGATGCTATCGGAAATCGATACGATTTCAGCCAGCATTTCTCATGCAGGCGAGAAAGGAAGAAATAACGAGCATGTTTTGAGCGCTTTCCTGAATGCATCTCTTCCCAAACGCTACTCCGTATCTACAGGGAAGGTTGTCGCTGCCGGTGGGCAGGAAAGTGGGCAAGTCGATCTGATAGTCCACGATCGGGTGAATACACCGTCATTAGTTGAAGCGTGTGTCTGGAGTCTAGTACCCATAGAGAGTGTTTTGCAGTTATATTTATGAAAACGACTCTCAACAGAAACGAACTGCGTGTCTCTCTGTCATCAATCGCCAGCGTCCGGGCCCTCCCTCGCAAAGCCGCCATAAGATATGAGGCAAATCACAAGGTCACATTGCGCGAAGAAGACACACTTCGCCCTCGTGGATTTGTATTTGCTTTCAAAACTTCTTGGGTGAGCCCAGAGAGTGCTGAAAAAGTCTTTCAAGAACTGCTGCTAGAGCTTGATGATTCGCTTCGTCCAAATGCTGTATGCGTTCTTGACCAGTGCCTAGTGATCAGAAGGGCACATAAGACTGAGACCATTCTATTCAAAGAACATGCACTCCTGCACTTCATCATGTTTCTAGTTCAGACAATGGATACCTTCCCGAGATACCAGGCCGATTTGAAAAGATACTTTGAGGAAGACTATGGCGATGCTTAAGACTATACGGCCTGACAACCGGCTTGCGGGGGCGCCGGGGACAACGCACCGTGTTTCCGATGCTTTTGGGGCCGACACCACATAGCCGGAACGTTATAGCTGCCGCTGTGACCCAAGCGACGAACAATTACACAATTATGCTCGTTTTGTGCTCAAGCCCACATCATTCCAGCTCACTCAGGCCTATTCCAGCCAAGCGTAGTTCGAAGCGAGCACCATCTATCATGAACGGCAGCTTTCCGGCGTGGAGCTTGCCCTAGCAGCTGTCGCAAAGTGGCCGCTAACGGACAGTGGGTGCGGGTGACGACATTCAACACCCAACATGATTCTTGGTGGTCGTTCATGCCCCACACCAAGGCGCACGGCATCAACGTCGAGGAACTCTTCTGCCGCAGTTTTTTCATCATTGGTCCATGATCGTCGTGATCGTACGCGGCGCGGTCCCCTCACGTTGGTACCACTCAGATCGGTTTGGCGTCTCGCCTGCGGCGACCGCGCGGCTCCTGGTTCGCTTGCGCTCATCCCGCCAGACGGCGGGACTCACGCCCTGCACATGACCGCAATCACACAGACCAATGGACGGCACCGCGCACGCGCCGTGCCGCACCCGTATTCGATTGGCACCGTCCATCCGCGCCGCGCAGATGGACCGTGCGAAGACGCCTCCTCAATCCGGTCTCGTCACTCGCATCGGTGGGGAAGACAGTCCGCGGACAGACAGGAGGGGAGGGGGCGTGCGTGCCTGTGTGTCGTGAGGCTATCACACCGGTCTTGGTGTCAAGGCCTCCGCGCGCGGCTGCGCCTCGTGCTCGCAAGCGTGTGTCACACGGCCCTGACTCCTGCGCGTGCGGTGTGCTGGAGACCCTCCA
>CAZYHJ010000111.1:0-9471 GCA_964646645.1 uncultured Saprospiraceae bacterium
CGCGATTCCGCAGTACCAGAACTACACCGGCCGGGCGCAGTTGTCGGATGCGATCACGATCGCGTCCGGTCTCAAGACCGCGGTGGGTGAGGTGTATCAGGTCACCGGCGACTCGGCAAACGCCGACAGCAGCTCCCTGGGCATCCCGGCCCCAATCACCTCGGACGCCGGCAAGTATGCGAACGCGGTTTCGGTGTCGAATGGAACCATCACAGTCACGATGAAGGCTTCCGGCGTGGCAAGCTGCGTCAAGAGCGCGACCGTAACGCTGACGCCGACCTTCCCGTCCAGTCAGGATGCGCCGATCGCGTGGACTTGCACGACGAGCGCGTCGGCGGGCTGCAAGCCGGCTTCCTGCACCTGATCCATCCCGCTCCTCGGAGCGTCGAAGCAGGCAAACGGCGGGGGGCTTAGGCCCCCCGTTTTCATTCGAGAGTACTCCGGTTGCCCGATTCGCATGGATACTCCCCGTCGCTTGCACAGAGCCTCGATGCGCGGCTTCACGCTGATCGAGTTGATGATCGTCGTGGCGATCCTCGGGATGCTCGCGGCGATCGCTCTGCCGCAGTACCAGATCTACACCGGGCGCAGCCAGCAGACCGAACCGCTGCACCTGGCCGAAGGGCTCAAGACCGCGGTGGCGGAAGCGATACAGGGCGGGCACGATCTCGCGTCGATCAACGGCGGTTCGCCCGGCATCCCTGCGGACATCGCAACCGATGCAGGCCGCTATACGAAGTCGCTGGTGGTCGCGGGTGGTACGATCGTCGCGACGATGAAGGGCACGGGCGTTTCGCCCTGCGCGCGGGACGCCGTCGTCTCGATCACCCCGACCTACGCGAACGCCGATGTTCCCATCCAGTGGAGCTGCACCAGCACCTCTATCTGTTCGCCGACCACTTGCCAGTGATTTCCGTTGTTCGCACGCGGCGCCGCAGGGGAATGCGAAGCTGAGGCCGCGCGATCCCGGCATGCACCTGACTGCGCGGCCGAGAGCCGGTGACCTGGATATGTCGGTAGCGTTTCGCAACATCCTGAGCAGCACGCGGTCGCACAAGAAAGGCTGGAAGGGTGGCTGGGGCGGTACGCTGCGGTCGCGCAAGCGATTGTTGAACGCCCAAGGCGAACGTTGTTGCCTGTCGGCGTCGTGGAGCGTGCCGCGAGCCGGGGCCTCGCCGGGTCGTTGCCCCCTTCGGGCGAACCTTACCCGCACCTTCCGCGGATCGTACCTGGCAGACTTGTCGCCTGTCCGCGCGCGCGTGGCGGCGGCCGTCTGACCAAGCGCCTTCGAACGTCGTGCTCCTCAGCCGGACCTTCGTCAACATGGCCCGACGCCCTGCGGCGGCGCCTTCGGTCGCCTCTGCGCGCGCGAAGCGGGACGCTGCCGGAGGGATATCTGCTACCTGCGAGCGCGCCCGCTCGATGCTCATGGAGGGCCGTCGCGCCGAGGCGCTCGCGCTCCTGACCGATGACGTCGAAGACGAGTCTCAGACACCCGATCGCTGGTACCTGCGCGGGGTCATTCTCCTCGATCTCGCGCGATATCGGGAGGCGATCCGGTGCTTCGGAAAGGCGATCGACGCGGGTGCCGACGGCGCGGACTGTCATCTGCGCCTCGCGCTCGCACTCCAGTCCTTGGGACTCTTACCATTGGCGAGAAGCGCCATCGACGCGGCGCTCGCGCGTGAGCCCGATTCCTACCACGTCCAGTTCTCGGCCGGCGTGATCGCGCGTGCCTGCGGAGACTTCTCCGTCTCGCGCATCCACTTCGAGCACGCCCTGCGCCTGGTTCCGGATGATCCACTGGCATTGGGGGGCCTGGCCGCGGCAACCATCGACGACGGCGACCTCGAAGGGGGCCTCGCGATGGCGCGGCAGAGCCTCGCGCGACATCCGGAGGAGATGGGCTTGTGGGAAGCGGTGATCATCGCGAGCAACCGGCTGGGGCGCGCGCGCGATTCCCTCGACGCACTGGAGCGTGCCGTTGCCATCGTCTCGCGCATCCGGGCCGCGGAGGGCGAAGGCCCGGTCACGAAGATGTTCCTCAACCAGGCGATCCAGCTGATGGAGCTTGGGCAGCACGGCGACGCGGCTCGCGTCCTCGCCGATGAATTGCGGCGGGGCCCCAGCGGCGAAACGCAGTTCCATCTTGCGCTGCGTCTGCTGTACCTGGGGCGCTATCGCGAAGGCTGGGCGCTGTATACGGCACGATGGAACATCGACCCGAATCGCGGCCATCGCGTGTGCACCGACATCCCGCGCTGGGACGGCCAGCCTCTGGACGGCCGAACGATCCTGCTGGGCGAGGAGCAGGGCATCGGGGACGTCATCCAGTTCGCCCGCTACGCGCCCGCGCTGAAGGCGCGCGGCGCGCGCGTGCTCATCGGTGTGCGTTCCGAACTGCGCGAGCTTGCCTCCGGTTTCCGGGGCGTCGACCATGTCGTCGCAGCCGGCGACGCGCTACCGGCCTGCGACTTCTTCCTCAATCTCGCCGCGCTTCCGCACGCGCTCGGGATCGAAGTCGACGACGCGCCTGTCGAGGTTCCGTACCTCGACGTCGATCCCGAGCGCCGCCGTCGCTGGCGCGCGGCTCTGGAAAACAAGGGCGCCATGCGCGTCGGGCTGGTCTGGGCGGGAAACCCGACGCACGTGCGCGACCACGAGCGTTCGATGTCCGTTGCACAACTCGAACCCGTGCTGCGCGTGCCGGGCGTGAGCTTCTATTCGCTCCAGAAGGGCCCTCCGGTCGAACAACTGCGCCAGTCTTCGCTCGCCGGTCTCGTCACCGACCTGGACCCGTCGATCGCGGACTTCGCGGACACGCTCGCGATCCTGTCCGAGCTCGACCTGGTCATCACGGTCGACACTTCGGTGGCGCACGCGGCCGGGGCCATCGGGAAGCCGGTGTGGATGCTGGTGAGCGAGCCGGCGGAGCACCGCTGGCTCGAATCGCGCGAGGACTCGATCTGGTATCCGACGATGCGGCTGTTCCGGCAGTCGGTACGCCGCGACTGGTCCGGCGTGGTCGACCGCGTCGCGGGCGCCCTGGCCACCGCGCGGGACCGTCGGGACCGGGGGGAGGGCATACTTGCCCCGAAGCGCGGAACCACGGATCCGGAGCGCGAAACGATCGACCTCGATGGCGTGCCGCAGTCCGCGGAAGCCCACGACGGTGTGTTCCAGCTTCCCGCCGTCGAAACCCCCGAAGGACGCTCGCTCCGCTACTACGGCGAGTACCTGCCGACGTTCTGTACGCTGTCCCGCCAACTCGTCCGCCCTGGTGCCACCGTCGTCGAAGTCGGGGCCGGCATCGGCGCGCATTCGCTCGGGCTCGCCCGATGGGTCGGATCGGACGGCGATCTTGTTGCCATCGAACCCGACGTGACCCACAGTGCCTTCCTCGCGGAAAATGTGCAGGGCAATCGGCTGGACAACGTCACGCTTCTGCTCCGCGGAATCGGTGTCATGGGCGATTTCCCGAGCGTCGATTCACTCTGCTTCGCGGATCTGGACGGGTTGGTGCTGCATGGCGAGTACGCGAGCACCAAGACGCTCGCGGGCTGCGAAGCATCGATCTGGCGCGCCCGACCGTGGGTGCTGGCCGAAACCTCCGACGTCCCCCGTCTCGTAACCATGGCGGAAGCGCTCCACGACATGGGCTACCGTCTGTGGCGTTTCGACCTGCCGCTGTTCGCCGAAGGCAACTTCGCGCGGCGGAGCGATGACATCTTCGGTGGCATGGTTCGCGCAGGCCTCCTTGCGATGCCCGAAGAGCGCGACATTGCGATCGGGATGTCAGGCCTCGTTCCCTTCGATCCGTCGTCTGGCTGATACCGGCTGGACCCTCCGGGTGGTTCGCGGAACACGCGCGCGCTGACCAGCCTGCCGAGGCGCAGCGTATTCGAAGTCAGCGCCCGAGGTTCGCGCCGTGGGCTCCATTGGAAGGTATCGCCGGGTCGACCATGGGTTGCCCGATCGACCATCCACCGCCTGTTGCGCCTCAGCTGCCCCGAGGCGGCACGCCCGGTGGGCTGGCGGCTGTGTAGAATTGGCTTGGGCGCATCTGGGACCGAACCGGGTGCAGTGGAGGCGTGAGTATGGGATTGTTGGGGCTGGTCGACACGAAGGAGGTCGAAACGTTCGCCGTGGCATTGGCCGAGGACCTGGGGCGACGCTTCCCGCCGGTGTCCGAGAAGCGCACCGATAAGGGTGCGAAGCATCAACTTGCAGTTATCCTCGACGGGCTCGGCTCGCGCGCGGTGCGATTCCGCGATGAGAAGCAGCTCGGCCTGTACAAGAAGGCCAAGCTCGGCAATGCCTTCCGCTGGAAGCTCAAGGAACTTGGCTATTCCGACAACTTCATCGAGTCCGCCACCAGCTCGATCATTACTCGTGTGGCGTCCCGGTGATTGGTCGCCCGATGTCGGTTGGGTAGCGGGCGTCTGCGCGAACAGCGACGTTTCGAATCGCGTGAGCCGATTTCGCTGATCCGCGTTTGAAATCGACGTTTTCACGACTCCGAGGAGTTTCACTTTCGGCCCATGTCCAATCGCAACCAGAAGGCGGCCAAACAGAGCGTCCGAGGTACCGCCGGGAGTGCTGGCGGGGAGCGGCTGACGGATCAACGTCCGCTGTTCGTGGCTCAGCCCCATCTGCCGCCATTGGAGGAATTCCTTCCTTATCTCGCCGAAATCTGGTCCTCGAAGAAGTTGACGAATGCTGGGCCGTTTCACGCGCGGTTCGAGGACGCGCTATGCGAGTTTCTTGGTTTGAGCCATATCGCGCTCTTCACCAATGGAACGATCGCCCTGTTGACAGCGCTGCAGGCACTGCGCATTTCCGGGGAAGTAATTACGACGCCGTACTCGTTCGTTGCGACGGCCCATGCACTCCTGTGGAACGGGATCAAGCCGGTTTTCGTCGACGTCGATCCGGAGACGTTCAACCTGGATCCGAAGCGCATCGAAGCGGCGATCACTCCGAGGACCACGGCGATTCTGCCGGTCCATTGCTATGGCCGCCCATGCGAAGTCGCCGCGATCCAGCAGATCGCGGACAACTACAATCTCCGGGTGATTTACGACGCGGCGCATGCATTTGGAGTTTCGCTGGAGCGGCGAAGCGTCCTTGCCCATGGCGATCTATCCGTCCTGAGCTTCCACGCGACGAAGGTATTCACCACGTTCGAAGGTGGCGCGATCGTATGCCCGGACGCGAAGACCAAGCAACGGATCGACCACCTGAAGAATTTCGGCTTCGTGGACGAGACTACCGTGGTCGCGCCCGGCATCAACGGGAAGATGAACGAGTTCTGCGCTGCCTTGGGAATCCTGCAGCTGCAACATCACAACGCAGCGATCGAACGGCGCAAGGCGCTCGACGGGCTTTACCGAAGGCAACTTGCGGACGTGCGCGGGATCCGGTGCGCACGGGCGCCGCTTGGCTATGTCGGAAACTATGCCTACTTTCCGATTCTCGTTCAGCCCGACTACCGCGAGTCGCGCGACGACTTGTATCACCGCCTCAAACAGTCGTCGATCAATGCTCGCCGCTACTTCTATCCGCTGATCTCCGAGTTTCCCATGTACCGGGGACTTCCGTCGGCGTCCGACGAGAATCTTCCGACGGCAAGGCGCTTGTCGGATCAGGTTCTTTGCCTACCGATGTATCCGTCGCTCGGCGAACGCGAGGTGGCTCGCATTTGCGCCCTCATAGCTCGCACATGACGGATTTTGACGCGGAGGAGGGCGCGCATTGAGTGTTCTGGGATCCCTGCTCGCCGACTTGCTGAAGCGAGGAAACTCTCGCGCCGAGAGTCCAACGACGCCGGTAATCAGTCCTTCGGCGGTTCCAGCCATCGCAAGAGCTCAAGGCGGGCTCGAAGCAGGCGAGCCGACGGCGCGTCCGGCGCCGGCGATGCGGGATCGCCGTACCGTCGTCCTGCTTTCGGCACATGGCCAAAACGACGCGATCACTGGTTTGCTTGGCGAGTACGCCGTTCTCCTGAAGAACAGCGGGTTCAAGACGCTTGCTTTCGATCTTTCGGCCCGGGACTTCAATGCGGCGTCGATCGTCGAGGCCCTCGAACGAGGCGACGTCGCATTCGCGCTGAGCTACCTCGGAATCGGCTGTGATCTTCGGCTGCATGGGGCGGACGGCACGGCGGAAGTGAACGCGTGGGACCATTTCGAGGTGCCCGTCCTGAGGCTCAATGGAGACATTCCCGCTTACTTTCCGGCACGTCACACACCTACTCCGGCGATCTCCGCAAACATCTACTATGCGCGGGAGTTCCATCACTATGCCGAGCGATGGATCGGAGACGGACGCACCGGCGTGCTCAATGTGCATCGCACGCCGTTTCCGATATGCTGCATCGACAGGAGCGCGGTCGACCGCGGGCGCAGGAGGTCCGGGAAACTCGTCTTTCTGAAGAATGGAAATTCGCCGCAGGAGCTGATGGATCTGTGGCAGAAGCAGTTGCCGTCATCTGTCGCCCGCTTGCTTGTGGAGATCTGTAGTGATCTTCGCAGCCCGTGTCTTGGCAGCTCGCCCGTGTTTCTGGACGACCTGGTTGAAGACGCGCTCGCGAGCCGTGGCTATTCGCGTTCGTTGCCAAGCGGTCTCATGCATCTGCTCGTTGCGCAGATCGACGACTATTTCCGGCGGGTGAAGTCGTTGATGATCGGCGAGGCGTTGCGGGACTTCCCGGTCATCATCCAGGGAAGCCATTGGGGGCATCTCGATCTTTCCGGCCGACGAGCCACCTTGGTGCCGGGGACCGATTTCAAGCAGTCGCTCGAGGTGTACGCAAGTCAGCTGGGCGTCATCGACATGTCTCCCAACATCACGAGCGCGCCCCATGACCGCGTCACGCGCTCGGCAGGCATGTATGCCCTGTGCCTGACCAACCAGCAAGTGTGGCTCAGGGAGCAGTTTCCCGGATTCGAGCGCCTTTCATTCGAGTTCTCCGCGGAGTCGATTCAGGACAGGGTGGCGGATGTATTGAGGTCGCCGGATGACTATCTCGACCTGGCCATGAGCTTCGGAACGCGAGCGCGGCAGGCGTGGAGTGGCGATCGCGTCGTGGCGCTCTTCACGGAGGTCTCCCAGTTGCTTGCGACGTTGCATGCCAGCCGGAAGCCTATCCTGCAGCCTTACGTCGTTCAGTAATCCCTTGCAGCCGCGCGACGATCACGCATTCCTGATCTACTCAGGCACCAACGACAGAGCGGTCTATGCGCTCGGTCGGGTCATCGTGAGAGTCGGAGCCACGCTGGCGATCGTGGCGCGTGGGGCGAACGACAAGATTCTCTCTGGCTCACTCGCCCGGCATGTCATCTCGGTGCGGGAGAACGACACGCTGACGATCGAGCATCTGTTGGCAGAAGTCGCCGACCTCCGTCGGAAACTCCGCGTCGCGCGCGTGACGATCGTTCCGATCTCGGAATATTTCAACGCGTTCTTGCTGGCCAACCGGGAAGTTCTGGAGGCTGGCAACGAGTGCAACATACCGTTGGTCGATGCCCGTCTGTACAGGACGCTCTCGGACAAGGAGAGCTCTGGCGAGTTCTTCTCCTCGCGCGGATTCAACGTGCCACGGCGTTATCGCGGGGGCGACGCCGCCGTACCGTTTGTCGCCAAACCAAGGGAGAATGTCGTCGACGGCCGGTCGCTCTACCCGATACTCGTGGAGACCGAAGCGGAGCGGGCGAGCTTCGAGGCAGCGCCCGATGCCGATCGGTACTTTCTTCAGGAGTTCGTGCGAGGGAGGAGCTACTATCTGCTCGGATACTTTGCCTCCGACGGTCGGAAGTACGTGTCTTCGCAGGAGAACCTCGCGCAGCAGCCGTTCGGCAAGTCGATCGTGCTGGCTCGCACGAGTGACTTTCACACGCGCGACGTGGCCGCGCGCGCGATCGGGGTGCTGGAGGAAACGGGATTTGTCGGTTTCGTCATGATGGAATTCATCGTGTCCAACGACACGGCGTACTTCATCGAGCTCAACCCGCGTCCGTGGGGCCCGATGAACCTGTGTGCGGACCATTCGTGCGGAATCATCGAGGCATTCGTCGGGGACCTTGTGCATCGTGATTCCTCGCGATATCCCCAGGTGGGACGATCGCGGCGGACGAATGCCTGGTACGCGTGGAGCAGTGGGGCGATTCAGTCGCTTCGCCGACATGGAAGGGTCGATCATCGGGTCGCCGGCGCTTGGAGGACGTTTGGCTGGTTTCTTCGGGCGTTGCCCGGAGATGTCTATCTGCGCGGAGACAGCTGGCGCGTGTTCCTTCGGGAGATATTCGAATGAGGCACGGCGGCCGCGCCGCGAGCACGCACAGGCTCCAGGATCTCTATCGGCGCGTGTCGAAGCATTCAGCGTACCAGAGCATTCCGGAGTTCGTTTCTGCCGAGCTCGGCTATTCGGAGGACATTTCCAGGCAATGGCGAGACGACCGGAATCGTCTCGACTACATTCTTTCTCGCCTGGTTCCTGAAATCGGGCAGCGTTGGGTCGACTTCGGGGCGAATACGGGCTTCTTCACGCTCTCGATGGCGTGGAAGTACCGAAGTACCGAATTCGTCGCGATCGAGGTGAACCCGGATCATGCAGCATTCCTGCGTGAGATCAGGGATCACTTCGTTCTCTCGAATGTCACGGTCATCGAAGCAGGCATCGGTATCGATGGCCTTGGGGAGCTTGGCTCGGCAGACGTAATGCTCCACCTGAACGTGCTGCACCATGCCGGCGCTGATTTCGACGCTGGTCGAGTATCCGATGCCGACACTTTCAGGGACTATGCGCGAGCGTATCTGTCGCGACTGCGGGCGCGGTGCAGCGCACTGGTCTGGCAAGTGGGAAGCAACTTGTGGGGCGACAAACAGCGTCCCATCGTTCCCAGGGACGAAGACGTCAACAAGATTCTTCTTTTCGGGAGCCTCGCGGTCGAGGCCGGGTGGCAAATCCGGGAAGTGGCGCTGGCGACCATTCGGGAAACGGGCGCCATCGTGTATGCGCCGCTTTCTGCGCCGGCGGTTCGGCAAGTGCGAGGTGAACGTGAGCCACGCCCCACAGATGTCCTGGAGAACGAGGTTGCCGCGCTGGATCTTGGCCGTCATGTCGGGGAATTCTATCGTCGTCCGATGTTCCTGCTCGATGCGGGCGAGCCAAGGTAGGCAACGATTTCCGACAAGCGGAAGATGCTCTCATGTCGGGCCTCACTTCACCGCCCCGTGCTCCCGAACCCGCCCTCGGCGCGCGCGCTCGCCTCGAACGCGTCGACGACACGAAACGCGGCCTGCGCGACGGGCACGATCACCAGCTGCGCGATGCGGTCGAGCGGTTGGATCGTGAACGGATGAACTCCGCGGTTCCAGCAGCTCACCATCAGCGGACCCTGGTAGTCGGAGTCGACGAGTCCCACGAGGTTGCCGAGCACGATGCCGTGCTTGTGGCCGAGGCCCGAGCGG
>CAZYHJ010000112.1:0-9174 GCA_964646645.1 uncultured Saprospiraceae bacterium
CGCTGGCGTGGTGGGCGATCTCTGCCGCGTGATCATCGCGCGCAACATCGCGCTGTGCGAGGCGACGGGGGCCCGGCTCCACATCGCCCACGTCACGACGGCGCGCGGCCTGGAGCTGGTCGCCGACGCGAAACGGCGCGGGCTGCCGATAACCTGCGAGGTGACGCCTAGCCATCTCTTCCTGATCGAAGACTCGGTGTTCGGCGGGGCGGCAGAGCCAGCTTTCGACACGAACGCCAAGATCAACCCGCCGCTGCGGACGGAAGCAGACCGGCGGGCGCTGGTCGCGGGGGTGAACGCAGGGACAATCGACGCGATCGCGACCGACCACGCGCCGCACGCGATCGAGGACAAGCTCTGCGAGTTCGACGACGCGGCTTTCGGCATCAGCTGCATCGAGACGGCGCTGGCGACGGTCACGACGCTCATCGAGCGCGGCGAACTCCAGCTCGAGGCGGCCGTCCGCGCGCTGACGAGCGGCCCCGCAGGGGTGTTTCCCTTCGAGGCCGGGCTCGGAACGCTGAAGGCCGGCGCTCGAGACGTCACGGTCTTCGATCCGGGCCATCGCTGGACGGTGGACCCGAAGCAGTTCGCTTCGAAGGGCCGGAACACGCCGCTCGCGGGAACGACACTCACCGGCGCGGTCCGCGCCGTCAGCTTCACCGGAACCCGTGCCTTTCAGATGGAGCCCGCCGGTGCCTGATGCCCTTCTAGTCCTGGCCGACGGTTCGGTCTTCCCCGGGCGGAGCGTGGGCGCGCCAGGCACGGCCGATGGCGAGGTCGTCTTCAACACTTCGATGACGGGCTACCAGGAGATGCTGACCGACCCCTCGTACGCGGGGCAGTTGCTGACGCTGACGTACCCGCTGATCGGCAACTACGGCATCGACGAGACGGTCGAGGAATCGGCGCGCATACAGCCGGCGGGGCTGATCGTCCGGGAAGCCGCGCTGCGGCCAAGCCACCTGCGATCGCAGCAGACGCTCCGCGACTTCCTGGTCGAGCGCGGCGTGGTCGCCATCGACGGGGTGGACACGCGGGCGGTGACGCGGCGCATCCGGCGCTCCGGCGTGATGCTCGGGACGGTCACGACCACGGAGACGGCGGAAGAAGCGCTCGCAAGGGTGCGGGCTCTCCCCGGCTACGACGACGTGAACTGGGTGGACACCGTGACGACCGACCACGTGTTCGACTGGAACACGCCGACGGGCGAGGGGCGCCACAAGGTAGTCCTCCTGGACGGCGGCGTGAAGCGGAACATCATGCGGTCGCTCGAAACGCGTGGCTGTTCGGTGCGGGTGTTTCCTTCGCACACGCCCGCGGCGGAGCTCCTGGAGATGCGGCCGGACGGCATCGTCCTCTCGCCAGGGCCGGGCGACCCGCGGCTGCTGGACGCGATGGTGGGCGAAGTCGGCAGGCTCATCGGGAAGGCGCCGATCCTCGGGATCTGCCTGGGGCACCAGGTGGCGGCTCGGGCGCTCGGCGCGGGCACCTTCAAGCTCCCGTTCGGCCACCGGGGCGGGAACCACCCGGTGAAGGACACGGTGACCGGCAAGGTGACCATCACGGCGCAGAACCACGGCTACGCCGTGGACGCGGACGGGCTGAGCGCGGCGGCGTACGTGAGCCACATCAACCTGAACGACCAGACCGTGGAGGGCATCGCCCTCCGGGACGAGCCGCTGATGACCATCCAGTATCATTCCGAGGCCTGCCCGGGACCGCTGGACAACGCGTATATCTTCGACCGATTTGTAGAAATGATGACAACGGTCAGTGGAGGGGTTCGATGACACGAGCAACTGAAGTACGGAAGGCAACCGACGCCGACGCGGAGGGCATCGCCGCGATCCTCCGGGGACTGGGCAGCGAGCCCGTTGGCCTCGAAGGGACCTTCGACGGCGACCGGGTCCGCGCCTGGCTGAAGCGCATCGGCGAAGACGGCGTGATATACGTGGCGTATGACGGGAGCATCCCGGTCGCGTTCGGGGCGCTCGACTTCGACACAGCGCAGCCGGACACCGGAGTGCTGGGCGTCTGGGTATTGCCGGACTACCGGCGGCGGGGGCTGGCGACCGACCTCGCCGACGAACTGCTCGCGTTCGCGCGAGAAAAGGGATACCGGCGCATCCGCGGGAGGCTGCCGGAGGGCAACGAGCCCGCGCTCAGCTTCCTCTCGGCGATCGGCGCCATGGTTCCGCTGCGGAACCCCAACATGGCGTTCGAGCTGCCGCTCTGAGGTGAGGCAGAGCAGTGCGCGGAAGATGCCAATGACGGCGCAGAAGCGCCGGCGGAACAACGCGCCGGTGCGGCCTCGCCGTCCGGCGACGGGCGTGCCCGACCTGCTCTTCGCGATCGCCACGGCGCTGGCGACGATGGCGGCGGTCTTCGTTGCGGCTTCATTCCTCGATGAAGACCTCTCGAACGGGGACGCGGGCACCGACCTGGCGCGGATTTTCGCGGGGACGCTGATGCTCTCCGCGATCCTGCTGGCGCTGATGGGGTTCCTGCTGCTGCGCGACGAGCGCGGGCGAGCGGACCACTACCGGGTGCCGATCCTGATCGGCCTCCTGGTCGGCGGCCTGGAGGCGGCAATGTTCCTCGACCCGCGGTCCCCGGTCCTGCTGCTGGCTCCACTCGCGCTGCTGATCTTCGTCCTTCGCCCCGTGCGCCGCGCCATCGCGGCGATGCTCGGGGGGCGAGGTTAGCGCCTCGATGAGGGCATCGAACACTATCCCGACCACCCGCCGGGAGGGCCGTCACTGGCCCGACCCGCATCCAACCAGCCCCGGAGGCTCCGTTTGAAACCTGCCAGCGTGCTCATCATCGGCTCAGGCCCGATCGTCATCGGCCAGGCGGCAGAGTTCGACTATGCGGGCACGCAGGCCTGCAAAGCGATGCGCGAAGAGGGCGTGCGCAGCATCCTCGTCAACTCGAACCCGGCCACGATCATGACCGACCTGGACGTCGCCGACGCGGTCTACGTGGAGCCGCTGACGGTCCCCGTGCTCGAACGGATCATCGCGCGGGAGAAGCCGGAGGGGCTGCTGCCCACGCTGGGCGGACAGACGGGACTGAACCTGGCGGTGGAACTGGCGAAGGCGGGCATCCTCGAGAAGTACAACGTGCGACTCCTCGGGACGCCGCTGGAGGCAATCCGCCGGGCGGAGGACCGCGAACTATTCCGGGACATGCTGGCGAAGCTGGGCGAGCCCGTACTGGAGAGCGAGATCTGCCACACGCTCGAGGAGTGCGTGGCGGCGGCGGAAACGATCGGGCTGCCTGTCGTCATCCGGCCGGCGTACACGCTGGGCGGCACCGGCGGCGGCATGGCTTTCACCATGGAACAGCTGCGGACCACCGCGGCCAGCGGCCTGGCGGCCAGCCCGATCACGCAGGTACTGGTCGAAAAGAACCTGCTGGGCTGGAAGGAAGTCGAGTACGAGGTGATGCGCGACGGCGCGGGGAACTGCATCACCATCTGCAACATGGAGAACTTCGACCCGATGGGCGTCCACACGGGCGACTCCATCGTGGTGGCGCCGTCCCAATCGCTGAGCGACAAGGACTACCAGATGCTGCGCTCGGCGGCGCTTCGGATCATCGACGAACTGGGGATCGAGGGCGGCTGCAACGTGCAGTTCTCGCTCGCGCCGCGGAAGGACATCACCGACTGGTCTGGCGACCCGTACGAACCGCTTCCGTACCACGTGATCGAAGTGAACCCGCGGGTATCGCGCTCATCGGCGCTCGCATCGAAGGCGACGGGTTACCCGATCGCGCGGGTGGCGGCGAAGATCGCGTGCGGGAAGACGCTGGACCAGATCCCGAACGCGGTGACCCAGAAGACGACGGCGGCGTTCGAGCCCGCGCTCGACTACTGCGTGGTGAAGATCCCGCGGTGGCCGTTCGACAAGTTCGCCCTCGGGGACCGGGTGCTCGGCACGCAGATGAAGGCGACGGGCGAGGTGATGGCGATCGACCGTTCGTTCGAGGCGGCGCTGAACAAGGCGGTCCGTTCGCTCGAGGTTGGGGGCCACAGCCTGCTCTGGGAGCGACCGGAATGGAAAGGCGGCGGGGAGTTCCCGCTGCACGCCACAGACGAGCGCCTGTGGGCGCTGATGGCGGCGCTGCGGCGCGGCGCGAAGCCGTTCGACCTCTCGCGGCAGACGGCGATTGACCCCTGGTTCACCGAGCGCCTCGAGAACATCGTGACGATGGAGAAGCGGCTGCTGAACGAGCCGCTGACGCCGGACCTTCTGCGCGAGGCGAAGCGGATGGGCTTCAGCGACGAGATGGTCGGACAGCTCGCAGACCGGCTGCCGGAGCAGATCCGTGCGCAGCGGCACGAATGGGGCATCCGCCCCGTCTACAAGATGGTCGACACGTGCGCAGCGGAGTTCGAAGCGGCGACCCCGTACTTTTACAGCACGTACGAAACCGAGAACGAAGCCGAACCGACGGAGGGTGCGACGGCGATCGTGATCGGGAGCGGTCCGATCCGGATCGGCCAGGGCATCGAGTTCGACTATGCGAGCGTGCACGCGGCCTGGGCGCTCCAGGACGCCGGCATCCGCTCGATCATGGCGAATTCGAACCCGGAGACGGTGTCGACGGACTTCGACACCTCCGACCGGCTGTACTTCGAGCCGCTGGACGAAGAGGGCGTGCGCGACATCATCGAAAACGAGACCGGGGCGAGCGACGAGCCGCCGGCCTCGATCGTCCAGTTCGGCGGGCAGACGGCGATCAACCTCGCCAGCCCGTTGCGGCGGGCGAGCCTGCCGATCATCGGTTCGAGCGCCGAGACTATCGACACGGCCGAGGACCGGCGGCTGTTCGAGCGCTTCCTGCAGGACCTGGGCGTACCCCAGCCGCCGGGAGCGGCGATCCTGACGCTCGAAGACGCGATGAAAACGGCACAGACCATCGGCTATCCGGTACTGGTGCGGCCTTCCTACGTGCTCGGGGGGCGGGCGATGGAGATCGTCCAGAACGCGACAGAGCTCGTGACCTTCGTCGCGCAGGCCGCCGAAGTGGCGCAGGGGAAGCCGATCCTCATCGACAAGTTCCTGGAGGGCGCGGAAGTCGAGGTCGACGCGATCTGCGACGGCGAGACGGTTCTCATCCCCGGGATCATGGAGCACATCGAGAAGGCGGGGGTGCATTCCGGCGACTCGATGGCGGTGTACCCGCCGCGGCACCTGGACGAGGCGGAGCGCGAGACCATCGTCGACTACACGCGCCGGATCGTCCTCGGGCTCGGGGCGATCGGCCTGACGAACATCCAGTATGTGGTGCTGCCGCGCATCCCGGGCGAGGGCCCGCGGGTGTTCGTGCTCGAAGTGAACCCGCGCGCGAGCCGGACGGTGCCGTTCCTCTCCAAGGTGACGGGCGTGCCGATGGTGCAGCTCGCGGTTGGCGCGATGATCGGCAAGAAGATCGCGGCGCAGGGATACCCCGACGGGCTGTGGCCGGAGCGCAATCTCGTGGCAATCAAGGCGCCCGTCTTCTCGATGTCGAAGCTGACGGGCGTGGACACGTACCTCGGCCCGGAGATGAAGAGCACCGGTGAGGTGATGGGCATCGACCGGACGTTCGAGGCGGCGCTGGCGAAGACGCTGATGGCCTCGGACCTCGCGTTGAAGCCGGGCAACAGCATCCTCCTGAGCATCAGCGACCGGACGAAGGCGGACGCGCTCCCACTGATCCGGCAGATGGTAGCTTCCGGGTTCCGGCTCTACGCGACCGAGGGCACGGCAAAGATGATCGAGGCGCTGGACCTGCCCGTCACCACGGTGACCAAGGTCCTCTCGGGGCAGCACCCGAACGTGGTCGACGTCATCATGGACGGGTCGGTGAACTGCGTCCTCAACACGTCGGAGAACCGGTTCACCGGTTCGCTGCGCGACGGTTTCCACATCCGACGGGCGGCGGCGGAGAAGCGCATCTCGTGCTTCACGTCGATCGACACCATGCGGGCGGCGGTCCAGGCACTGGCGAGCGCATCCGAGTACGAGATCGCCACGCTTCGCGAGTACGTCGAGTGAACATCGAAGAAGCGCGCATCATTTCGACGGAGCCGGCTTGGGACGGGGCGTTCATCACCTGGTTCCACGCGCCGGCGCTGACGCGCGGCGTGGAGGCGGGCCAGTTCGTGATGGTGCATTGCAGCGCCGAAGGCACCGACCCGATGTTCGCCCGCGCCTTCAGCTACTACCGGATCGACGGCGAGCGGTTCGCGCTGTTGTACGCGCTCGTGGGCCGGGGAACGCGATGGCTCAGCCAGCAGCCTCCGGGGGCTCCGGTCCGGATGTACGGGCCGCTCGGCAACGGCTTCACCTTTCCCGATACCGCGGCGAACCTCCTGCTGGTGGGCGGCGGCGTCGGCATCGCCCCGCTCGTGGATACGGCCGAACGCGCAATCAAGGCGGGCCACCAGGTGGTGGCGATGATGGGCGGCCGGACCGCACGGCACCTGCTCGCAGCATCGGAATGGCCAAAAGAAGTCGAGTACATCGTGTCGACCGAGGACGGCTCGATTGGCGCGAAGGGCTTTGTGACGCAGCACCTGGGCAAGTACCAGGAGTGGGCGAACCGGATCTACGCCTGTGGACCGAACCCGATGTTCCAGTCGCTGGCCGATGTGCTGAGGAACAACGGGCGGCGGCAGTTCCCGGAGATCCTGATGGAAGAGAACATGCCCTGCGGCTGGGGAATGTGCTACGGCTGCGCGATCTTCACGAAGCACCACGGCGTGAAGCTGTGCTGCAAAGACGGGCCGCGGTTCAACCTGTTCGACGTGTTCTAAGGACCGCGATCGCGCGGATTGATCCCGCACGACCCCAACACGTGGCCCGGCCGGACACTGCGGAGCCCCCAGAAACGCCAGTAGCGTTCTCCGTGAGCGCGGGGGAATGGAGATGGCGGAACAATACGCATGCCCGGCATGTGGAGCGGCGAACGATCCTGACGTCGAGTATTGCATCGCCTGTGGGACCCATCTCATCCCGGACCGCTGTCCGAAGTGCGGCGCGGGGCACCGGCCGGGAGCCGAGTTCTGCGCGAAATGCGGGCAGTCGCTTCGCGCCCCGGTCTCTCCCGGAGCCCGGGCATGGCTCTCCAAACCGCTCATCGCAGCCATTGGCCTGGGGGTGGCGGCACTCGTGGCCGCCGGCGGCTTCTTCCTTTTGCGCGGCGGCGGTGACGACGACGACAACGGGGCGGCCGGGCCGACCCTGACGTTTGCCGAGCCTGCTCCGATCGACCGGGCAGTGGTGACCGACCTGCAGAAAGTCGCGGACTCCATGCCGAAAGCGACGGGGGAGACGGACCGCGACCAGGTCGAGTCGCTGATGGGCCTGCCGGACGCGTTCGCGATCTCCTTCGAGCAGGACGAGGGCGGCAAGAGCGAACGGATCGTCCGCTACGAAACCTGGTTCTACTTCGACATCCAGACGGCGTTCGAGTTCGCGGACGGGGACTTGCTTTCGAACATGCCAATCGACGACGTGGCGCCACTCGCGATCCTCCCGCGGCAGTACGATCCCGCGGACTTCCGGCGAGACATGGAGTGGGACGACGTGCGGCAGCTCGTGACCGAGCCCGACGCGTTCTCGCGGACGGACCTTCCCGAGGCCTATGGCGAAAAGGCGTGGGCCTACTACGGCGAGCAGCTGATGGTCGCCTTCGACGAAGAAGGGCTCTCGCTGGTGGAGACGTACCCTCTCGAAAGCGGGAGCGGACAATGAGCACCCCGGGACCGCGCCGCCGGATGAAGCTCGCCTCGGCCGTGCTCGCGGCAGTGGTGCTGGCCGGGACGGCCGGCAGCCTAGTAGCGCCGGGCAGTTCGCATGCGGTCTCACCGCTCGTCTACGTGGCGGTGAAGGCTGGCGCCCGGCTGATTGGCAACACCATCCACCGGAGAGCGGAGTACACGGAAATCACGAGAAACCGCGACGAGGACCTTGCCGCGGTGCAGACGACGCAACAGGTGAGGGACTACCAGGAGGAGCGAGGCTGGCTGGACCCGGCCCCGTACCAGCAGGAGCAGCAGCGGCTCGAGGCGCTCAGCCAGGGAATCACCGACCGGGCGGAGCGCGAGAAGCAGATCACACGGCATGACTACAACCAGGCGCTGGGCGATATTCCCCGCCAGGCTGCCGCGGATGCGATCACAACGCTCCCGGGCGGGAGCAAGATCGTGCGCGACTTCGCGGCGAACCTGGTCCGGGGACAGGACCCCTTGTCCGCTGCGGGAAACGCCCTCACCGACCCCTCCAGGCCCGTAACCGAGCGGCTCGACACGGCGCTTCAGCAAATCGACGAGGCGAAAGCGGCGATGGACGAGCTTGGCACCTTCGTCCGAGACCGGAGCGCCCTGAGAGAGGACGCAGTCGACCGGCTGCGGGGCGAGGTGCTCTCGCTGGTGGACCCCACGACACAGCCACCACCCACGGAGCTCGAAGAACGCATCGACAAAGTTGCGAGAGAGATCAGGGACATCGTTCCGTCCATCCGGAGCCTGGGTCAGGACCTTCTAGGGAGGCCCTTGCGGATCGATGAGGCGCGGTTCGCCAGGGACCAGAAGTGGCTGGACCTGAACGGCCATGTACAGGAACTGGAAACCAGCGACGCAACCAAGGCGGTGCTCGCCGGGATGGCACGGGCCGCGCAGGAACGCGTGGCGGCCGCACTTGGCGAATACGGCGTCGAACTCTCGGATGCGGACCTGGCACGGCTCATCGGCGAAGTCGCGGGGGACTACGCCCGAGCCCGCGCCGAGGCGCGCGAACGCGGCGAGGACCCGCGCTCCGTGGATATCAACGACGTGATGAAGAACACGATCAACCGGAAGCTGGACGAGCAGGGCCTGCTGCCCGTTCCGGCGGGGGATGAGACACCCGAAACGAAGCCCAGCCCCGGACCTTCGCCGGAGGGGACACCACCGCCGAGCGCGACCGCCGCGCCCACAGCTACTGCGACGCCTCTGCCGCCGACGCCGACGCCTGAGCCCCCCACACCGACCCTGGTGCCGCCGACGGCAACGCCCGTACCGCCTACTCAAACGCCGACGCCCGAGCCGGAACTGCCGACAGTGACGGTGGGAGGCGCTTCCTTCGTGGACTCGGCGAGCTGGGTCGTCACGGTCACGCTCGTGATTGACTTCAAGAC
>CAZYHJ010000113.1:0-9130 GCA_964646645.1 uncultured Saprospiraceae bacterium
CCCAATGTGCGGACACGGTCACCCGGCTTTGTGTGCAGGATGATGGCGTACGATTGCCGGCCAGCAACCAGGTGTACCTGGGAGTGGGACATCCTGATGCCACGCGTGGAAGTGTGCATGTCACACGCAGCACCACAGTCTCCGGTGGCTGTGGGAGTGTACTGAACTACAAAGTTGAATTACTCGCAGAAGATTCTACTTCATTCATCCCCTTAAAACCATGGACTGATGTCACATTAGATACTGCTGGAGAAGCCACCTTGATTTTTGACACAGAGTTTTCGTCTGACTCAGTCATCCGGCAAGCGGGGATGGCGTATAGTTCAAAATGTGATTCGAATTATACCATCATTTGGACCGTTATTGATTCCTGCGGGATGGGGGTGAGTTGTGTGGAAGAATTGCATTTGTATGATTGTTCTGCACCTCTGCCGGGGCCACCTGGTGGTCTTTACGTTGGAGTCATTCCGGCAGGATGCGCATTGAGAATATATGCAAGGGATTACGATACCGGAAGTATTGATGATCAAAGCTCTTCTGATTCTGTTACTTTTAGCTTTAGGGAAGATTTGTATCAACCTGATTCATTGGTGATTTGCCCCTCGGCTTTCGGAGTGGAGTTGGCACTAAGTGTTTGGATTGCGGATGAAGGTGCGGATATTAATTGTGATGGGCAGATTGAGTGGAAGGAACATAATCTTGTAATTGATACTGTGAGCATTGTCTTTACGGATAATGGAGGGTGTGATTGCTGGGAAGAAGTGGGGAGTAATCTTTCGGGAGATGTGACAACCGTACCAGCGGATGGAATCAAAGGGGTAGAAATAACCCTGTATAGTCCTGGCCATGTGTTTCCAACATATATAACTGATGAAAATGGAACTTATATATTCCGGAACGTGGTCCATCCAATGGAGCTACAAGTTATTCCGTATAAAAATGATTTTCACAAAAATGGAGTGTCATCACTTGATTTGATTAAAATCCAAAAGCACCTATTGGGCAAAGAAATTATTGAAGATCCCTATTTGTTGATTGCCGCGGATGCGAATAGTTCTCAAAACCTCAGTGCTATCGACCTTATTGAACTTAGAAAACTGATCCTTGGAATTTATACAGCTTTACCTGCAACGAATAGCTGGCAGTTTGCTCGCAAGGATTACGTATTCCAGGATCCTGCCAATCCATGGGAAGATATAGCGTGGCAAATGAATGAAATTCAAACCATCACAACTACAGCCTTTGAAGACCATTACGATTTGGATTTCTACGGCATAAAAGTTGGCGACCTCAATTACACTGCCAATCCTTATGCCGCCACATCCCTTCTGCCGAGATCAATTCCATCCATTGCGTGGGAGACTACGGATCAGCACGTTAAACAAGGCCAATCTATTCTGGTGCCACTCTCCCTTTCAGCAGCAGCAAGTGTCACAGGGTTTCAATTTACGCTTGAGTTTCCAGAATTCGAGTTTGTAGGCCTGCATCCGGGAGTTATTGCGTTATCCGAGGATGATTATGCTTTATTTGAAGACCGGCTCACCATGAGTTGGTTTGATGAAAAAAACGTGGATATAGATGCACAGCAACCATTGTTTTTCATTGAGTTTAAAGCAAAGCAAACTTTAAGCCTATCCAACAGCCTGACCATATCTTCAGCAGTGACCGAAGCAGAAATGTATGTCGATCATGATCAGATAGTGCAGCCCTATTTGCAAATCGAAAATGATCAGGATCAACCATCGCTCATCAGGGTTTCCTGTTCACCAAATCCATGGAAGGACCAAACAGAGATCTCGATTCACCTTGCTACTGCCGAGTTCGTATCAATGTCTGTCTACAGCATAGAAGGCAAACGCATTTGGTATTCAACGATGGCAATGACAAAAGGGTCACATCAAATTCAATTTCGTGCGTCAGATGTTCCGGCTTATGGCCCGATGATTCTGCAGGTCAGCACGTCAGAAGGGGTCATAACGCAGAGGATGATTAAAATGGAATGACCCTTTTAATTACGAATTACGTAATTTGTATTACAAACGTCTCACGTCTCACGTCTCACGTCTCACGATTTTCCATATCCTGGGCAAAAATTGTTTTGCCCCTACGGTTTTCATTCATATTCGGGGATGTCTTCCCATTCATTTGGTTCAATCCAGTAGACGTCGTAACCGAACAGATCTACCAGGTCATTGCGGAGGGATTCCTTGATGGCAGTGGATTGTTCAAAACCAGCAATGACGTCGGTGCGGTTTTGTTTATACATGACGTTGTCCGCGGTGTTGTAGAGCACGAAATACATATTGATCCAACCGCTTTTCCTGGCGGGTTTGTAGTCTTTTCGAAGATCCTGTTTTTTTAATTTTGTGGATGCCACCTGCCCCGCATTCAGTTTGACGTGGTAGAGGATGTTCTGATCAAAACTATGTTCGCCGCTGATGCTCATGTTGACGGCGGAGGACTGGATAAACATGACGGGGAGGTATACTTTGCCATGTTCGATCTTCATGTAATTGCGGATCTGATTGAAGCGAATGTCCTTCAGGTCGTCGAGGTGGATGTAGTCGCTGAAATCCTCCAGTGTTTTCATATCCTTGAGACGTCCGTCCCGGATGTCAATGGCCCCTTTCAATGATACTTTTTTCGTGATGATATTCCATTGTTCATCCATAGGGATGACGGAAGAGGCCCAGATATTGGTTTTACCATTCAGGTGTTGAGAGGTGATGAAATCCTGGTCAAATTGATCGAACGATTCCAGGAGGGATTGTATTTCAATGCCTTTGACGATCCATTTACTTTCCCAAACCGGGGCGTTTCCTTCAAATCGAATTTTCCCTTTCGTATCCACCTCTCCTTCGCAGAGATTTCCCTTGAGTGTAAAATCAATGAGATTGTCCTTTGCCGAAAATCCACTGGCCACATTTGTTATCGTGGCTTTATTCCATTTAAATGCGTCGCATGACAAATCGAGATGACTATCTGTCCACTTCACTTTTCCCTCTGAGATATGCATCGCGTTATCCCGGTATTGGAGTTTCACTTCTCCGGCCTCAAATTGTGTTCGACCCTTTTCCAGCAAGGTGGACAGGGAAGAAGAAGTATTGTATCCTTTCAACTCAAATTGTTCAATATCAAAATCGCCGCTTTCGAAATGCAGACCCTCCACATTGGCGAGGTTTAAAAGTGTCGCCGGTAATCTGCCGTGAAGGGAGATATCCATCACAGGATGATCGATGTCATCAATGTGGATCGTTCCTTCCAGGCCAGCGCCCAGAACAGCTTTTTGTTTAAACGCAATACTGATGCGGCCTCGTTGTTTTTTGCCCATCAGGCCATTGTCATAGCGGACATCCAGTGTCAATCCTTTGAGTGTCTCTTTGGCCTTGATAAAAGTTAAGCTGCCATCCTCCAGGAATGTTTCGGCGGATATACCCGGAGTGATCTTTTCAGCTATGGTTCCTTTAATCACTGCGCTGCCTTTCAGCGTGCCTCGCAAATCAAAATCATCATAGTCCTTTCGCAGGGTCTCTGGCATAAGTGACTTGATAAATTCCGGATCTGCTTTTTCCCATTGGCATTGGAGGTCCGTCAGCGTTTGAGCGCCTTCGATATCAACAGCGCCATTGAGACGCAGGATCATGTTTTCATTTTCAATACGGACTTCCGAAAATTCATGCAGTTCCTCTTTAAAGGCATATCGGTAATTTCCTTCCAATGAAAAGGGAAAGGGAACAGGTTGTGAATACGCTTCATTTGAGAAGGAAGACATGGCGCCGGTTATGTTCATGGACGTCTCCAGGATGTCTTGCCCTAAGCTTCCTTTCAATGTGCCCTGATCAACAGTGAGCTGAAAGCGCATGGAACTTCCGTCGTCATAATGAATGATTGTATTTTCAAGAACGAGGGCTTCAATCTTTGACGAAGTGGTATCGGATCTTGGCTGATCGGCTTTTTTCAAAATGTCAAAGGACCAGTGGTCATTTCGCCTGACCAAATGCACCTGTGTGTCCGATACCTGGAGTTTACTGATGATGGTTTCACCCCTCAGCAGTGGGAATAAACGAATAACCAGATCCACCTGCCCTCCGTCAATAAGGGGCTCTTCACCTGAACCTATTTTAAGCTCCCGGATGGAAACGGCCACGGAAGGAAAATGGCCGAAGATGTCCAGCGTGGCTTCATGGTAGGTGATGGAGTCGGTCAATTGTTGCTGGACGCCTTTCAATACCTTATCAATGATCAGATCGCTTTTCCAGTTGAGGATCACAAGCATGCTGATCAATCCCAGGAGCAGGATAATGAGCAGTATTTTGAATGCCTTGACCAGATTTTCCTTATTCATGAGCGGAGGCTACCTGCGTGTAAACATGCCTTTGACAGGAGGTACACACAGGTGTTAATGCAACACAAAGTTATGAAGGTGAATTACAGCGGTTGGCGGGATGACAGCGGATAAACGTTGAAGACGGGGTTAATATTTTGAGATTGAGTTTCGGAAGTAGGGTCTCCTGACAAATCACGAACTTGCCGGCGGATGTTCGAGATCTTGACCTCTGATGATATTTCCCTGCACAGCTGGATAGTGGCCATGACCGGGTCGTTTCTCCTTGGCGTGGCTAAAGGAGGCGTTAAGGGTTTTGGGGCCATTATTACGACCATGTTTGCCATCGTCTTTGGCAGTAAAGTGTCCACGGGGATCATCATGCCGCTGCTCATTGTGGGGGATATTTTTGCGGTGATCTATTACCATCGCCATGCGCAGTGGGGGCACCTCTGGAAACTCATGCCGTGGATGATTGTAGGGGTCTTGATTGGGGTATGGTATGGCAAGGATCTTCCTGAGGCTGAGTTTAAGCGGGGCATGGCTTTGCTTATTCTGGTGAGTGTGGTTTTAATGTGGGTGTTGGAACGGGTCAAGCGATATCAGGTGCCGGACAACCGGTTTTTTGCGGCGGTGATGGGTAGCATATCCGGGTTTGCGACCATGGTGGGAAATCTTGCCGGACCGTTTTCCGAGTTGTATTTCCTGGCCATCCGGATGTCCAAGGAGATGTTTATCGGGACCGCGGCGTGGTTGTTTTTCATTACTAATCTGATCAAATTGCCCTTTCACATCTGGACCTGGGGCACGGTCAATGCACATTCGGTTTGGATAGATCTGGTGCTTTTGCCGCCCCTGCTGCTGGGTCTTTGGGCCGGGATTGCTTTGGTCAAGGTCATCAAACAGCAGCAATTCAGACATCTCATCATGATTTTAACCGCGTTGGGGGCGATTTTCATCTTTTTCAGGAATTAAGTAAGATTTTTTGAACTTTTTTTGAAAACGGCTACAGGTCGAAAAAAAATGTAATATGACCTAAAATGACCGCTATAGCCCAATATGATAATTTCTTATAAATTAAGAAAATATTTAATATGTCAGGTATTTGGCAAAAATTGGCACAGGGCTTGATTTACAGTGGGTATGAAATGTTTCCAGGGGCTTTTTGGATTCATTTCATGTATTAGTTTTGTGGTCTTGAAGTGACTGATATTATATTACAAAAAAATATAATATAGTCTCAACCTGAAGAATGACCTACTAAGGTGCCAAGTATTTCTCCTGTACTGGCCATTAGCATTGAATATTGATTCTATGCTTGTACAGGTAGTCTAAGGTACTGTTCGTGGTTTGTTTATTTATGTTGAGACGCCAGTCTCAGAGAGAGAAGAATTTAATCTCATTATAAACAAACATGAATCTCATGAAAAGCACTTTTCCAAAGTTGTTTGCCATCAAGACGATGTTGCTTACCTTCTTTGTGTTAGGTTTGATTGCTGTGGCTTCGCCCGGTGTTCAGGCTCAAACATCGGAGTTCACGAACAACTTCGCTTCTATCCCCAATGGCCCTTACGTGTCTCCAGCCACGGCGATTATCCGCCTGGAGGAGCAATGTGCAACACTCAAGGCTGCGCTCGAATTTTTTAACTCCTCATCACCGGAGTATAAAAATGCACTGGCGAAGTATGAGTTTTTCAATTCCATTCTTACCCCATTGTATGATGGCAAATCCACTGAACAGTCTTTGGTGATTGGCCTGAATGGATTGATGACAGACGTTTACGGCAAACTGTCCAGAGAGAAGCGGCAGGAGTTTAAAGACGAAGCTATTGAACTGCTCAAAGCATAACCATCACACAGGATTGAGTTATGCAACGTGCTTTTAACATTAACAAACCAAATCTCATGAATAAAAGATTTTTTACTCAAAACAGAATGAAGCCTGTTTTAGTCCTGCTGACCGCATGGTTATTTGCTGTCGCCGGGATTAATGCACAAGCGTCATTTAGTGGAAACCCGATTACGGTTCCCGCCACACCTACTCAGGAAAATACGGGAACAGTCCAGGTAGGTTGTGTAGGTACCATTCAGAATGGTGCAAACATTACCCTTACGCTTCACCTCGGTCATAGCTGGCTTTCAGATGTGAATATCTGGCTCGTTGGACCCGGTGGACAGACGTTGGAGCTATGCACCAGAAATGGTGGTTCAAATAACAACATGAATGTTATTTTCTCTGATGCCGGTGCTACCAACATTGCTTCAGCTACTGCGACCACCTCAACGGGAGCTTCCACTTGTCCTCCAGGATCATATGCCTACAACGGCACATTCAGACCTGAAGGCAGGAACAACGTGCATACGAACTTTAACGTTGCGCCAAGTAACACTCCAGCTGTTGGTACCTTCACTTTCGCCAACACGTTCAGCGGTATTAATGCTGATGGTACCTGGACACTACACATCGATGATGGCGTAGGTGGTGATGGTGGTCAGACTTGTAACTGGTCCATCAATTTTGCGGGTGTTCCAGTGCCTCCAACATGTACTTTTACCGGCATTGTGAGCCCACTATCCTTGTCAACTTCAGTGGATGACTGTTTATCAGTGCCTATTACGGTTCCTGCTGTAACCGGCGTTACTGGTGCCTGCACTGGCGCAGTGATTTCCTACAGTCTTGATAACGGTCCTTTTGTGAACGTACCAACAGGGAACACTACCATTCCTGGTGTTTCTTCAGGTCCTCACACTATTGTATGGCGTGTAGTAAACTCTTGCTTCCAGACCAGTACGGCTGTTCAGCAGATCAACGTAACTGATCAGGTTGATCCTGTGATTACGTGTCCTGATGATATTTTCGTCAATCTGGATCCAGGTGCTTGTAACGCGATTGTTGACTATACTGTACAGGTATCAGACAACTGTCCGTTTGCCGGACCTGTTGGACAACTGAGCACCACCAACGTGGGTGGTAATGCAAACTCTTCCGGTGGTATGGTTTGGTTTAATATCAATAACCTGACCACATTCAACCTCGACATTACTGAAATTGGATTGAATATCTCCAACGGTACAATCGTAAACGTTTACCGCAAAGCTGGAACTCACGTTGGATTTGAAACCAATGCCGCAGCATGGACGCTTGTAGGTACAGCAAACGCTACAGTTGGACCATTTTCCGGACCTTTCCCAGGCAATGGAACAATTACTCCAGCGCCTACTTCCGGCTTTGTTATTCCTCCGGGCCTCCATGGATTTGCACTGCATACGTTGAATGCTGCTTCAAATTATACGAATGGTAATGGTCCTAACCAGACTTATACAGATGGTAATATCACGATCACTTTAGGAAGTACTGCCAACACACCATGGGGTGCACCATTTACGCCTCGCGTATTCAATGGCTATATCGCTTACGGTGTGCCTTCAAACGCAGGTGAAGTGATCCAGACCAGTGGTATTCCTTCAGGCTCTGTATTTGAAGTGGGTACAACCACAAACTGCTTTGAGGTTTATGACTTTGCAGGTAATTCATCCACATGCTGCTTTGATGTTGTTGTAGCTGAATATCCTACACCAACGACAACTCTGGCTTGCAATGACAACGTTCAGGTTTCTGTCAATGAAAATTGCGAAGCTTACGTTACAACTGACATGATCCTCGAAGGTGGCCCATATGGTTGTTATGATGATTATATCGTAGCTGTCGAAGGCTATGGCGAAGGATTTGGAGGTGTAACCATCGATAACGAAGCCATAGGTGAGACACTCACAGTGACTGTTACAGATCCGACCACCGGCAATAGCTGCTGGGGAACAATTTCTGTGGAGGACAAAATTCCACCAGTCATTGAGTGCCGCGACGTGCAAATCATGTGCGGTGCACAATTGCCAGATCAGCCAGCTCCAGAGTTGGTAGGCTATCAGGAAATCATCTATGAAGTGAATGACCCACTTGACATACCTGCAGGGCAGAACATTACCTATGATTATACTTTTGATTATTCTTATCTTCCTGCAGGTACTCCTGTAGAAGATGTAGATGTTCGCTTTACCATACTTGATCACTCCTTCACAGGTGACGTAAACGTTCAGTTGATTAATCCGGCTGGAGATATTGTTGATGTTTTTGAAGTTGGTGGTTGCGGTGGAAATTTCCCAATTGATACCTGGTTTGACGATGAGGGTGTAAACCCAGTAGACTGCAATGGTCTTGATCTGCCACGTATCTTCCCTATCTTCAATGCCGGTTTCTCTATTGCACCAAACCTGTTCAACTTTGACGGTGATGATGCAAGTGGTGTTTGGACCGTCAGAGTATTTGATGACTTCCCTGTTTTGGATGGTGGTAACATCCTCCGCGTAGGGATGTCCATTCTGGTCAATCTGCCACAAGTTGATCCTACTGACAACTGCGGTGATGTTGAACTGTCTTATACAGATACAGAATCAGGTGATCCTTGCGAAGGCCTGATCATCACCCGTCATTGGATTGCTACTGACAACAGCGGTAACACAGCTGAATGTGATCAGAACATCACTGTTGTTCCTCTGGTACTTGACAGCGTATTGTGTCCTCCTACGTATGAAGGCACATGCGGTGACTCTTCCGATCCTGATAACACAGGCTGGCCAACCGTAAACGGTGCTGAAATCACAGACGAAGGAAACGTATGTAACATCTTCGTTGGATACTGGGATAAACCACTTCAAGATTGTGGAAATGGTGAGAAAATCATCCGTACCTGGAGCATTCTTGACTGGTGTACCCAAACTACACTTGAGTGTGTACAGGTGATCAAGTTG
>CAZYHJ010000114.1:0-9130 GCA_964646645.1 uncultured Saprospiraceae bacterium
GATCCGAAGCACGCGAGCGTAGATATAATCTACGCTCAACAGTTTTTTCTGTGTCTATTGAAGTCCCCTTTAGGGGATTTAGGGGCAAAACGGATCAATTCGTAATTTTTTAATCAACCTCCATGTTTCCTGTTCACTTCCTCCAATCGTTGATGCAACTCCGCCAGATTCTTTGACCCGCTCATAATGTCATTGGTGACCTTCTCCCGCTCAGTGCTGCTGAGATTTGGAGTCATATCGGCGATCATACGGGGAACAACCAACTGGTGCAAACCATGAATCGGAAGTTCAGCAGCAGGTGAAACGGCTTTGCCGTTATCTGTGGCTTTTTGCTTCGGGAACTTGGAATCCCATGGATCCTGGTATTTGACCTTGTCCTTTCTTGCTTTCTTCTCCCTGATTACCCCCTCAAAGGTCGGTGCTTGATTGGTACGCTCTCCCAGGCCCCAGCGTGACTTTGGTATGCCTAACCATTGCAACAAGGTCGCGAGGAATGATGTCGCGTCATACGCAGTATCGGTCTCTGAACGGAACACGGTGTTCTCCGTAATCCATGGAGAGACGAGGATCGTGGGTACACGTACACCCATGATGTCAAAATTAAATCCACCAAGCGAATCATTTGCGTATGGATTGACCGCATAAGGAGGGGGTACGTGGTCAGCAATACCTCCATGTTCGTCGAAGGTGATGATGAGCAACGTCTTCTCCCAAAGCGGACTGTTTTGAAGTGCTTCTATGATGTCATTGAGTTGTCGTTCTCCAGGGATAAGGTCATTGCCGGGGTGATAGGAAGTAGAGCCCGCACTCGCCACCCACTTAGGTTCGAGATAAGAGAAGGTGGGCAAGGTGCCATACTTCAAATCATCAAAAAATTGATTGAGTTGCGGGGCATAGCTGCCAATGGTAAACGGACCATCGATGGAAGGAATCTGTCCTTTGAGGAAGAGATTGTAGGTAAACTTGCAATTGATCCACTCGACGGCATTGTATATCTTGAAATCCTTAATGCCGTTGCTCCACAATACCTTCCAGATCGAAGGCCGGTGCGGGAACATCGGCCATTCTGAATATTGCACACCATTTTGGAAATTATTGAGATGACCGAGCGAATTACCTGCCAGTGAAAACGCCCGGTTGACATCCGTACCTCCGGGCATGGAACAGAACCAATCATCCGATATCGCAAAACTCTTTGCGAGTCCGTTGATGACAGGCAATTGCTCCGGAGAATATCCTAACATTACCTCTTCAGTTCCATTATTGAGCGCAAAGCCGCCCATGTCCGGTACTTTCTTGTTGTAATAATCATTAAGGTCCTTTGAAAACATCTGGCGCAGCACATCCGAATTGTCATGATACGGATCCTGCTTATCGAGATCAAGGACGAAAGGCTGACCATCCGGTGTCTTCTCGCTCAGTTTGCCATTGTTGTATTTGGTGATCGGATAATCCTTACCCCTAAACTGATTTGTAAAATCTTTGTCGACGCCTCTGTAAGGTCCGGCCGGACCGATGACATTGATCTTTGAAGTCTTGTTGTACAACCAGCCGGTGATATGATCAAACGAGCGGTTTTCGATCATGTAGTAGATGACATGTTCAATCTTATCCCGCATAAAATCTATGGTACCGGGTTTGGCGGCAAGCGTAGCATCTTTAGGAATCAAGGTTTCGACTCCTGTCAGAATTGATGTTTTGGTAAATGCCTTTGGTAATGTTCCGCTCTTCACTGGTGCCTTACCCAGACCAGTCTCACTGTGCTGATCAAAAGCCCAGAGTCTATAGTTGTTATTGGCAGGTTCCCAATCAAGGAAATAACTACCAAGTACAATCAACTGATGTTTGCTATTGATACCAAGTGATTTCCAATTGCCTCGGCGGATGGCAGGATAGCTTAATGGATCTTCTGCCGCTGCGTCAAATTGCCATAGCGCAAAATCGCCGGTCGCCGTAGTCCAATCAAGCACATACCCATTGACATACATCAATTGATGGCCGGCCTGGATGGTGAGCCAGGCACCTTGTGGTGTGTATGCTGCCGGTAGCGGATCGGGGCTACCCGGATCAAAGTTGAAGAGTTGGTATGTGCCGCGACCTGGAGTTGGTATCCAGTTGAGTACAAAATTATGCATAGAGACGAGCACCAGGTCCGTGCCTGATTCAAATCCCTTTTTCGCACCATCCGGATTCGCAAAATCAGAGCGGGATCCAAAATACTTTCCTTTGGACCAACTCCCTGCCTGCACAGCACCTTCGCCCCATTTGCCGGAAGAGTCATAACTACCGAGCGGATTGGATTCTTCCGGATTGAACTGCAACAATCTGTAGGTATACTGATTGTCCTTGTTGAGCGAGCTCCATTGCAGGATATAGTTTCCGACCTGAATGATATTGGAACCCTTTGCAATGGTCGTGGAATTGGAACCTGCGACCTTCTTTAAAAGGGAATTGCTATTGAGATCAACTTTCCATACCTGGTAATTTTCAGTATTCGCATCCTGGCTGATGAAATACAGATTGTTGGCATTGTTCATGAGTAAGAGGAGTTTAAAAGTTTGGGTGCAGTAAAATATTAATTGTTCGGAAAGCTAATGCTGTTTTTAGACATTCCAACAGATGATTTAGGAAATGGTTATTGTCCTTCTGCCCGTGGTGGTGGTTTGATGTTTCCAAAACATGGATTATCCTGTTGCGTTGCCTCCTTGCATCGCTCCCATGCTTCCTCATACGTGTACTTTGGATGCGGCTTGGGCTCAGGTTCAAAGAAGAGATCCATCTGGGCGAGGGCGCAAATCGTACGTTTGTCATCCTCCACTGGAGGCATTGGTGCCCCTGTTCCTGTTTCATTGCCGTACCAGCGCAGGCAGGCTTGTCGTCTGGCTTCTTCAGGTTCGATATTTGGATGGTCGTGGTAAAGTTTTAGAAAAGTAGCTGCCACAAGGTCCTGCGCTTCATATTGCCGGATGTCCGGAATTTTTTCGGGATGATCTGTACATTCTCCAGTGACACCTGCGGCGATCATGTGATTGCCAATGAGGTAAGGAGTTTCACGTGGTGAGTCTGGCCGCACTCTGAATTTTCCTACCTGCAATACATTGACCTGAGGTATCCCATGCTGGTCCTGTGGCAGGATATCCGTATACGCTGCTCTAAACCAACCAGGTGCCTGAGGATCATACAGCGGCGAACCACAAATGAGTAGTGGAAGCGTGTACTTGCGGTCTTCGGGCCAACCCGGTGGCGTGAGATACAATTCCAGCATTGACTTGATATAATCCCTGTCCGATGGTCCGTCAAAAAAACCTGAGGCCATCATAATAGGCATATAATCATTTGGATACTCGCTCTCCCCTGACCCCGGTGCAGCGATCGGGTTGACATCGATAAACGTTTTGTAATAGTTGACTTCCTCTTTGGCAATACCGGCCGACATCAACACTTGTTCCCAGCGATTCATCGTGATGGCATTATCAAACGTACCTTTCTGCAAGACGGCCCATGGCGGATAATGCAGCAATAGAAGTCCTTTTTGTCCCATGACATTCAGACCCAGGGGCGGGAACAACGCCCATTTAGAGGTGCCATCGGTTGAGCTGGCATTGACGTGATAATTTTCCATGGGATTCCATACTCCAAATTCTTTGAGGAGTTCCATGCCCCGGATAGCTTTCTGCGCAAAATCCTTACTGAAAATAAGGGCATGTCTTTTTCCAAATGTGATCAGAGCATCCTCTGAAGCGATGGCATCAATGTGCACATGATACTCATCACCGGAATGGGTCACTTCTACTTTATGCAAATCCTTAATGCCATCCGCATGGAGGGAATTGATGGTATAATGACGGATCACATCGATCACATGTTTGAAATGCAGACTTGGATCTGCAAATTGTGGTGCCGGAAAAAGTTGATCCAGCGGACTGGTATGTCCAAGGGAATAGTGGTGAGACGCCATATCGTAGATTAATTCGTTTTAGAAAAGATGATTCTAGAGATGATCACTAACACACAACGCGCAGGGTGATCAGGAAATATCAAATAAGCTTTCGCTTGACTGCATGGAGTTCCCGCAATTACTCGCTCCCTGATAATTCAGTTCGCCAGCGCTCACACCTGCATGGCAACCCTCGGGAAGTTGCACGGCCAGGATCAACCTTCGAAAAATACAGAGAATATTCTGAATCGATCAGGAAAGAAAAGAATGAGCTGAAATAAACGACTCCAATTGTTCATCTGCAAAGGTCCTGCGACGAGAGGTAAATTGTTCGTAAAACTTTACCAGCAGTTGTTGTTGGGCTTCATCTTTAAAAGAAACCGGCAATCGCACAAACCCCTCCATGGCCAGGTGGATGACTTGCTTTGCGAGGTCGAATATTTCATCTGTTTCCAATCCATAAACGGCTTTTCCAAACAACTCATGAATACGCCCGGCCTGAGGCAATAAGAGGTCTAACGTTTTATCCAAAAACGCATCTGTATAGAGTAAGCCGGCATAAAACATGACCGGTGCCATCTCCCACCCTGGTGGAGGGGCATCCACTGAGCGGATCTCGAGATATCCTTTGAGCCTGACCTCTGGAAATAAAAGGGAAACATGGTTTTCAAAATCAGCGATTGTTGGCCACACACCCTCTACCCCATGTTTCATCCAATGCGTCATGGTGATGTCTTTGGGAAAAACGCGGTTATCCAGTGAACGTATATACAAGACGGGGGCCTGCATAATTTTTTCGAGGTACGTTTCGATCACCGTCTCAATATCCATTTCCGCCATAATGCGATCAAGCGATAATAGACCGGTGCGACTTTCATCTAAATGTTGCCACAGAAAACTGCGATGGGCCTTGTGTCCGGTAATCGTACCTGCGACAATAGGTGAATGAGCAAATATGGCCGTAACAATTGGCACCAGAAGGTTGGCTGCCACAATACGTTTAACACGTGTTGAGAGGTCCGAACCGAGGTCAGTATTGATATGAAGCGAGCCCGTCTGCAGCATCATTTGCTTGCCGTATGGGCCGATGTGATCAAAATATTCTTCCAGCGCACGATATCTTGGTTTCCTAAGTTGATTGCCGATCTCTTCCACCGTAAACCAGGGCTGGGTGCCAAACTGTGCGAAGTGTATCTGATGATTTGTTGTGATCTCATTAAGCAATCCCTTTCGGGCCTGGAGATGTGCATGCAGATCGGTCAGGGAATGATATGGTGCGGTGCTGATCTCAATCTGTCCGCCGGGTTCAAACTGAATTACATCTCCATCCTCAAAAACAATCTTGTCCACCATATTTGCTTTTGAGGACATGGATGGATCATTTGCCTGGAGAATACCATGCCCACCATACCCGGCGGCAGCGTTGACCAGTAATTCCACCATAGGCAGCGATGGATCATACAATCGCACGGGTGCTACGCCAAAGCGATGCCTGGCTGCCTTGACAAATGGAAAGGTCTCCAGTTCCAGTCCGATAGCTCCGATCGAATCAATCGGTTGAGCCTCGGTCGCGGAGAGCCGGGGAGAAAACAATTGTTCCTCCACAAATTGCCTGCATAGTTCGCGCGTCAATTTTGATGACATCATTGAATAGCCTTAGGCGTGTGGATGCTTTTTTGAATACACAATTTCCGTCAGTCGATCAAAAAGCATGGCAGCGACATCTACCTGGAATATTTTTTTAATCTCGCGAATACCTGTAGGACTGGTCACATTGATCTCTGTGAGATAATCCCCGATGATGTCAATCCCTACAAAGAAGAGTCCGCGTTTTCGAAGTTCAGGACCAAGCTGATCACATATCCAGCGGTCTCTATCCGTCAAAGTGAATCCCTCTGCCCGCGCGCCTACAGCAAGGTTGCCGCGATGATCGCCCTCTCCAGGAATTCTTGCGATTCCTTGTTCGACAGGCTCACCGTTGATCAGCAAAATGCGTTTATCGCCTTTTGTTTTTATTTCAGGAATATATGCTTGTGCATGAATATACCTGGTGCCCATCTGTGTCATTTCTTCCAGGATGACATTGGTGTTGGGATCACCTTTTGTGATGACAAAGATGGATTGACCACCCATACGGCAGGTGGGTTTGACAACGATCTTCTGATGCGTACTTAAAAATTCAATCAACGCAGTTCTCGAACGTGTCAGCAAACCCGGAGGGCAGCATTGTGGGAACCAGGCGGTAAAGACTTTTTCATTGGCATCGCGTAGGGAGGAGGGGCGATTAAGTACAATGACTCCATCGGCTTCAGCGCGTTCCAGAATATAAGTGGACATGACAAACTCAATATCAAATGGAGGATCCTTTCGCATGAGGATGATATCGAGATGCTTTAATGGACCATACTCTTCACTGATGATTTCATAATAATGATGTGGGTCGTCGGAAACCTTAACCTGGCGCATCATTCCTTCGGCCCGACCGTTGTTTAAATACAAATCGCCTAATGTGAGATAATATACTTGCCATCCCCGCGACTGTGCCTCAAGCATGAAGGCGAGTGTGGTATCTTTTTTAGGGTTGATGGTCTCAATGGGATCCATCACCATGCCGATGCGTATCGTGCCCGTTCGTGATGATTGCATACTGCCCAATATAGAAAGAAATGGTGGGTAGCGTCGCTATTTTTGGTAGAGCTTTTCATAGCCCTGCCAGTCAGCGGGAGGAGGATCAATCGTGTATTTTTCCGCTCTTGAAGCAAAGGTGGATAAGACCGGATCTATCGGATCCATAGCGATGGCCTCCTCTAAAATGTGGCGTGCCCTGATAAAATCTCTTGCGAAGTACGCTTCCAGGGCAGTACATAAAAGTGTTTTTGTCGCCTCCTTGGCCGCACGGCGTTCATCGGTCTCTGCATCCAGGATTTCATGCAGATGTACAGCGATAGCTTTGCCTTTCACAGCGACGCAATCCACCATACGGGTCGAAAACGCATGTGGATTATCGAGGTGTTTCATGGTATTCTCGGCGATGAGAAACTGGGCATCATAGACCCTGGTCAACTGTTCAATCCTTGATGCCAGATTGACTGTATCCCCCAGCACGGAACATTGCATCCGGTCATTGGCGCCCATCGTGCCAAGCACCAGGGGACCGGTATTGACACCGATGCCAATCTTAATTCCAGATGGTGAATTGCTATGATACGATGTATTGAATTGCTCCAGCGTCTTACTCATCAGGATTCCTGCTTCCACTGCTTTCTGCGGAGGGACCGCGAATAACGCCATGATCCCATCACCCGAATACGAATCAATAAATCCGCCGCAAGCCGAAATCGGAATACCCAGTTGACTGTAAAATTGATTGAGCAGTTCAATGACTGCTTTAGGCGATAGCCGCTCCACCAATGGCGTGAAATTTCTGATATCTGAAAACAACACGCTCATTTCCATAGATACGGATTCGCCGAGTTCGACTTTGGCAATATCCGTATGCCCGAGATGCTTGAGAAATTGAATGGGCACAAACCGCTGTTGTGCTTTGAGCAGCTTTTCCTGTTCATCATAGATCCGCGCGTTTTCCATCGAAATGGAAGCCTGACTGGCGAGCAGTTTAATGATATGAACACGTTCATCAGTGAAGGCACTATGCGTCAGATTATTTTCAAGATACACCGCGGAGGGCCACAATCCATGCAGCGGCAGCGGCACACACATCACAGAAAGCGGTTTGGCCCTTTTGATGTATGGATCCGATGAGAATGGATTCATCTCCGACGCATTATTGATTACAATGGGTTCTTTGGTACGAATGGCAGTATTGATCAATGTCACGGGCAACACAGGTTGGCCATGTGCATCTTTAAGCGATAAGGTTTGAACCTGCTCCACGCCTTCGGTTTGCCCTTGTGATTGAATGTATATCTGGCCATCCCGATGTTCGACCAGAAAACCTTTTTGCGCACCGGCATTTTCCATCAGGATTTGGATAGTTGCCTTCAATAACTTTTCCAATACCAGTTCACCCGAAATGGTCTGTGAAGCTCTAAGTACAGAATTGATATCCAGGGCATCCGCATTGATCGAGTCCTGCAACATTGCGCCCGTCTCGACATTGGAAGACCGGAAGGATTGATTTTTCCTCGATGCACCTGCACTTCTAAAAATCTTATACTCTGCCTCCATAGCCTCTACTTTGCGATGGGCGCCCCACCGATAGTAGAGATAATGGGCATCCTGCAAATATCCTTCAGCGGCCTTGCTCAAGCCAAGGCGCATCAGTAATCGGGCCGCCATTTCATTGGCCATGGCTTCATCGCGTTGAAAGCCATTCAGACGAGCAGCAGCTATAGACTTTTCGTAGAGGGCCAGCGCATCTTGTGCACGTCCATCAATGGCTGCAAACCCGGCTTCCATGAGGAGCCGCAAGTGTTCGAAATTTTCCTTGCAATTTTTCGCCCAACCTGTGATCCTTTCGAGGCTCTCAGTCATCTTAAGCAGATGTTCATCATGTGCCTGACCAGGCGATGCATGAATAAGCATGGCACGCACGAGGAAAGACACGATATGAAAGCGCACAGCCTGCGGCAAGGACATCACAGAGGACATCCGTTTATCTTGCTCCAGCACATGCTCCAAAGCCCCTTCTGCATCATTGTACATCAGGTGGATCTCAGCCTTGTAGATATGATAGTTGCTGATGCCGGTCATAAACCGCCTACTTCTCATCCCTTCGACGCAGGCCGTTTCATCAAAGGCATCATCGGTCATGGAGAATTTACTCTTTGTCAATCCCTGGAAGTTTAATTGCATCTGCAGGAAAAGTGAACCCGAATCAAATGAATCCTGATATTCACACTCTTTAACAATAGCCAGCATCCTGCGATGTTCCTGCGAAGCTGACTCAAGGTCGAGTTGTGGATCCCAGATGATGCAATCCTGCGCGCTATAGGCCAGGTAAAGAAGATCTCCGGATTGATAGCCTGCCTCAATGCCTTTTCTAAACCAAGGGGTCATGCTTGTCCAGTGGTTACTCCAGTGATGGACAAACATCGTATAGAGGTAAATGATCCGCGACTTGAGCGAGACGTCCTCAAATTTTTCAATCATCGACACACTCAACTGGCCATACTCGTATCCACGCGGTGTGTCATCATACATGCCGCAAAGAATCATCGCGTACGCCGCGTA
>CAZYHJ010000115.1:0-8908 GCA_964646645.1 uncultured Saprospiraceae bacterium
GCCGCCGCGACGGTTCGACCTTCCCGGTCGAGGTGCGCTTCGGCCGTCTCGACCTCGACGGCGAGCCGCTGTATCTCTCGCTGGCACGCGACATCACCGGGCGCAAGCGCGCCGAAGACGAACTCGACCGCTACCGCCACCACCTCGAGTCCGTCGTGAGCGAGCGCACGGCCCAGCTCGCCGAGGCGAAGGACGCGGCCGAGGCCGCCACGCGTGCGAAGAACGCCTTCCTCGCGAACATGAGCCACGAGATCCGCACGCCGCTGAACGCGATCACCGGCATGGCCTACCTGCTCAGGCGCGACGGCGCCACGCCCGCGCAGGCCCGCCGGCTCGACCACATCGAGGCGGCAGGCCGGCACCTGCTCGGTCTCGTCAACGACGTGCTGGAGCTCTCGCGCATCGAAGCGGGAAGGATCGAGCTCGAGAGCGTGACGCTCGACGCCGCGGTCCTGCTCGACGAGGTCGGGGCGATGCTCGCGGAGCGCGCCCGGGCGCGCGGCCTGACCCTGATCGTCGAGAAGGCGGGCGCACCGGCCGATGTTCTCGGCGACCCGACGCGCATCCGCCAGGTGCTGATCGGCTTCACGGCCAATGCGATCAAGTTCACCGAACACGGAACGGTCACGCTGCGCGCACGCGTCGAACGCCAGACCGCGGTCGACGTGCACTGCCGATTCGAGGTCCGCGACACCGGCGCCGGGATCGACGCGCCCACGCTCGCCCGACTGTTCTCGGCGTTCGAGCAGGCGGACTCCTCCTCCACCCGCCGGCACGGCGGATCCGGGGTGGGGCTGGCGACCGCGCGGCGGCTCGCGCGGCTGATGGGGGGCGACGCCGGCGCGCTGAGCACCCCCGGCGAGGGCAGCACGTTCTGGTTCACCGCGACACTGCCGCGCGCCCCGCGAGTCGCGAGCGCCGGGCCGCATGCGGACGCGCCCGACGCTTCCGAGGACGCGCTGCGGCGCGACTTCGCCGGCGCGCGGATCCTGATCGCCGAGGACGACGCGATCAACGCCGAGGTCGCACGCGAACTGCTCGCGGGCGCGGGGCTCGCCGCCGACGTCGCGACCGACGGCGAGCGGGCGGCCGAGCTGGCCGCGCGCGGGCGCTACGCGCTGATCCTGATGGACGTCCGGATGCCCGTTCTCGACGGCCTCGAGGCGTCGCGCCGCATCCGATCGCTCGACGGGTACGCGACGGTCCCGATCGTCGCGATGACCGCGAACGCGTTCCCCGAGGACCGCGCGCGCTGCCTCGACGCCGGCATGGACGACTTCCTCGCCAAGCCGGTCGACCACCGGCGGCTGTTCTCGGCGCTGCACGACTGGCTGAGCAAGGGGCGCCGGCGCGAGGCGCCCGACCGGGGTCCGCCCCCCCGGCCGGGGCCGACACAGTAGACTCTCACCGTGCCGGCGAGACGCCGGCGGCCTGCCCCCCCGGATGCCGCGCCCCGCAATGCCGATGAACGACGAAGCACTCGCCCTCCTGAACGAGAAGTACATCGCGCGCACGCCGCACATGCGCGAGATCGGCATGCGGATCACCGCGCTCGAGCGCGGCCGCGGGACGATGCTCCTGCCCGCCCGCCCCGACTGGATGGGCGACCCCGTGCGCGGCCTGATGCACCCGGGCGCGCTCACGGTCCTGGCCGACTCCGCGTGCGGCCTCGCGGTCGGCTCGATGCTCGACAAGCGCGTGCCCTACGCGACGCTGGACCTGCGGATGGACTACCTGCGCCCGGCCGGCCCGGATCGGGACACCTGCTGCGCCGCGCAGTGCTATCGGATGACCCGCAGCGTCGCGTTCGTGCGCGCGGAGGTCTGGCAGGACGACCCCGGCGCCCCGATCGCGGTCGCGCAGGGCACGTTCATGCTCGGGACGGCGTCGCGCGCGCGGGCGCCGGCCGGCGCCCGCGACGACGAGCCTGCCTGGGCGGCCCCCAAACGCAGCGATCCGCTCGCGCTCGGCCGTGCCGTGCCCTACGTCGACTTCCTCGGCATCCGTCACGCGCCCGCGGGCGAGCACAGCGTCTACCGGATGCCGTTCCAGCAGAAGCTGGTCGGCAATCCGTGGCTGCCCGCGCTGCACGGCGGCGTGATCGCCGGCTTCGCCGAGACCGCCGCGACCGTTCACCTGATCGCGAACCTGCCCGGCTCCAAATTCCCGAAGAGCGTCGACTTCTCGATCGACTACCTGCGCTCGGGGCGTCCCGAGGAGACGTTCTCGAGCTGCGAGACCGTGCGCGTGGGCACGCGCGCGGCGCTGGTCCAGGTGCGCTGCTGGCAGAAGAGCCCCGCCTACCCGATCGCGGCCGCGCGCGCGCACTTCCTGCTCGCGGAAATGGACGACGCGGCCCGTCCCGCGCCGTCGTCCGCCGGCGCCACGCCCGACGCCGCCGCGTAGACGGTCGATCCGCCCGCGAGCACCGGATGCCGAGCCGCCCTCCCCGCTCGAACCGCCCCCGCGTGGCCGACGCGGGTCGGCGCCGCCTCGCGTGCGGCCTCGTGGCCGCGCTCGCGCCCGCGGCGGCCCGCGCCGCCGAGCCGCGCCGGTACCGGATCCTCCACGTCATGAGCTACCACTCGCCGTGGCGCTGGACGGACCGCCAGTTCGAGGGCTTCCAGGAGTCGATGGCGGGCGTCGACGTCTCCTACGAGGTGTTCCAGATGGACACCAAGCGCCAGAGCGGCCTCGAGCAGATCGAGCGCAAGGCGCGGCAGGCACGGGCGCTGATCGACTCGTTCGCGCCCGACCTGGTCTACACGACCGACGACGACGCCCAGGAGCACGTCGTGCGCCACTACGTCGGCGCGTCGATCCCGTTCGTGTTCAGCGGCGTCAACAACGACCCGGCGACCTACGGCTTCGCGGGCAGCCCGAACGTGACCGGCGTGATCGAGCAGGAGCACTTCGCCGAGTCGATCGCGCTGCTGCGCCGGATCGTGCCCGGCGCCGGCCGCATCGCGCTGGTCTTCGACGACGCGAAGATGTGGGCGCCGGTGCGCGCCCGCATCGCGGCCGCGCTCGCGCGCGTTCCCGGCGCGAGCATCGTCGCGAACGACACGATCCTCACGTTCGCGGACTACAAGCGCCGCATGCAGGAGTACCCGAGGATCGCGGACGCCGTCGGGACGATCGGCATCTTCTCCCTGAAGGACGAGAACGGCCGCAACGTGCCGTACCAGACGGTGCAGCGCTGGACCGCCGAGAACTCGCGCCTGCCCGACTTCTCGTTCTGGATCGACCGCGTCCACTTCGGCACGCTGTGCGCGGTCACGGTCTCGGAGCGCGAGCAGGGGCGCGCGGCCGGACGCCTGGCGCGCGCGATCCTGACGCGCGGGCGCAGCCCTTCCGAATTCCCGATGGTGCCGACGACGCGCGGCGCGCCGGTGGCGAGCCTGGCCCGCGCGCGTGCGCTCGGCCTGCGCCTGGACGCCGACCTGCTGCTGTCGACCGAGATCGTCCCGCGCTACGAGTGGGACCTGCCGTGAGGCTGCGCGGCCGGATCCTGCTGATCGTCGCGACGGTCACCGCGATCGGCGTCGGCGCCACGCTCGCCGTCAGCAGCGTGCTGTTCGCGCGCGCCTACGAGTCCGCACTCCAGTCGCGCTCGCTCGCGATCGCGCTGGGCCTGAAGCAGCAGATGGAACGCATCCTGCAGATCGGGATTCGCATCGACGAGCTCGACGGTTTCGAGCGCCAGTGCCGCGCCGTGGTCGACGGCTACGACGGCATCGAGTACGCGCTCGTCGCCGACCGCGACGGCCGCATCCTCTTCCACAACGAGTCGTCGCGGCACGGCGAGCGGATCTCCGAGCCGGGGCTGCTCGCCGCGGTCTCCGGCCCGGCGCTTCCCGGCACGGTGGTGGCGGGCGGGCGGGCCGCGGTGAACGGCGCGGTCGTCGCGATCTCGGCGCCCGACGGCGCGCCGGTGGCGAGCGTCGTCGTCGGCATCTCGCGCGACGCGATCGACGCGCAACTGCGCCAGGTGATGCTCGCGATCGCCGGCGTGAGCGCGGCCTTCTTCGCGATCGGCGTGACGGTGCTCGGCGCGACCCTCTCGCGCTTCGTCACTCGCCCGCTGCGCTCGCTGATCGACTCCGTCGAGCACGTGCGCGCCGACACCACCGATCTCACGCGCCGCGTCGGCATCGAGCGCGCCGACGAGCTCGGCTCGCTCGCGAGCGCCTTCAACGGGCTGATGCAGGGCCTGCAGGACACCACGGTCTCGAAGGCGAGCCTGGAGGCGGCCTACGTCGCGCTGCGCGAGAGCGAGGCGAAGTACCGCGAGCTCGTGACGAACGCCAACGCGATCATCCTGCGCATGGCGCTCGACGGCACCGTGACCTACTTCAACGAGTATGCCGAGCGCTTCTTCGGGTACGCGAGCGGCGAGATCGTCGGCCGGCACGTGATCGGCACGATCGTGCCGGGCGTCGAGTCGGAGACCGGGCGCGATCTCTCCGGCATGATCGCGCAGATCCTCGCCGACCCGCTCTCGTTCGAGGAGAACGAGAACGAGAACCTGACGCGCGACGGCCGGCGCGTGCACGTTCGCTGGTCGAACCGCGTGATCGCCGGGCCGGACGGCCGGCCGGTCGGCGTGCTGTGCATCGGGCACGACGTCACCGGCAAGCGCCTGGCCGAGCAGGAACTCGAGCGCCACCGGCTGCACCTCGAGGAGCTGGTCGCCGAGCGCACGCTGGCGCTTTCGGTGGCCAAAGAGGCCGCCGAGACGGCGAGCCGCGCGAAGAGCACCTTCCTCGCGAACATGAGCCACGAGCTGCGCACGCCGCTGAACGCGATCATGGGAATGACCGACCTCGCCCGGCGTCGCGCGAGCGACGCGCGCCAGGCCGAGCAGCTCGCCAAGGTCGCCGCCGCCTCGCGGCACCTGCTCGCGATCATCGACGACATCCTCGACATCACGCGCATCGAGTCCGAGCGGCTCACGCTCGAGGTCTCGGACTTCACGCTGCAGTCGGTGCTCGAGCACGTCGACGCGCTGCTCGGCGCGCGCGCCGCGGACAAGGGCATCGCGCTCTCGTACGACGTCGCGCCCGGCCTGGCGGCGCGGCCGCTGCGCGGCGACGCGCTGCGGCTCGGCCAGGTCCTGCTGAACCTGGTGGGCAACGCGATCAAGTTCACCGCCGAAGGATCGGTGACGGTCCGGGTGCGCACCATCGGCGGCGACGAAGGCGGCGTGCCCTTGCGCTTCGAAGTGTCGGACACCGGGATCGGCATCGAGCCCGACGACGCCCGGCGCCTGTTCGTCGCCTTCGAGCAGGCCGATCCCTCGCTGTCGCGCCGGCACGGCGGCGCGGGCCTCGGGCTCGCGATCTGCAAGCGGCTGGTCGGGATGATGGGCGGGCGCATCGGCGTCGACAGCGTGCACGGCGCCGGCAGCACGTTCTGGTTCACCGCACGGTTCGCCGCCGCGACGCACGCGGATGCCCACGTCCGCGCCGACGCACCCGGCGGCGCGTCCGCGCCGGCCGACGCCGAGCTCGCCGCGCGCTTCCGCGGCGCGCGCGTGCTGCTCGCCGAGGACGACCCGGTGAACCTGTCCGTGGCGCGGGCACAGCTCGAGGAGGTGGGGCTCGCGGTCGACGTCGCGACCGACGGCCTCGAGGCGCTCGCGAAGGCCACGAACGCCGACCACGACCTGATCCTGATGGACGTCCTGATGCCGGGCCTCGACGGCGCCGAGGTGACGCGCCGGCTGCGCGCGCTCGGCGGGCGCCGGCGGGTGCCGATCATCGCGATGACCGCCGACGCGTTCGACGAGAATCGCGAGCGCTGCGCGCGCGCCGGGATGGACGACTTCCTCACGAAGCCCGTCGAGCCGTCGCGGCTGTACTCGACGCTGCTGGCGTGGCTCGGGCGGCACGACGACGAACGGCACGTCACGACCGACGAGCGGTCGCGTCGAGTGTCGCGAACCGGGGGTTTCGGGGACGCGGGCCGATCCCAAGACACCCGATCTGGTTCATAATTCCATTCGATTCGTCGCGGCCATTTCGAGAGCCGCAGATCCTCAAGACTTCCCCGGGAGGGAGCATCGAGTCCAGCCTTCAACGCCTCCGGCCGACTGGAGTCCGACGTGGTCGAGCGACACCAGGAAGTTCTCGCGACTGACCCCGTGGCCACGAGGGCGACGTTCACCGTCGCGGCCGGCGCGTCCCCGTCGACAGCCTCCCCGCCCGATTGCCTTCCCGCCGCCATCTTTCGCAGCGCCTCCGACGCCTGGCTGCTGGCCGACCGGCGTGCCGGCGTGGTGCGCGTCAATGCCGCCGCCGCGGCGCTCCTCGGGCCCGACCTCGCCGGCCGGCCGCTCGCGGACGTCATCGCCGGCGACCCCGACGACGGCGTCGCCGACGCGATCGTCGCGGCCCTGCGCCACGGGACGACCGGCTCGGCGCAGGTCCGGTTGTCGTGCTGCGGCCGCTGGCACCTCGCGATCGCGTTTCCCCACGAGGACGGCGTCGCGGTGCTGCTGCACGACGTTCACGACCACCGCGAGGCCGAGGCGCAGGCGCGCGTCGCGGCCCTCACCGACGCGCTGACCGGCCTGCCGAACCGCCCCGCGCTCTACGAGTGCCTGCGCGCGCTGCTCGGCCGGCGCGACGCGAGCGTCTCGGCGCTGTTCATCGACCTCGACCGCTTCAAGCGCGTCAACGACTCGTTCGGGCACGAGGCAGGCGACGAACTGCTGCGCGAGGCGTCGCGCCGCCTGCGCGAGAACGCGGACGAACGCGACTTCGTCGCTCGCATCTCCGGAGACGAGTTCGTGTTCGCGACGACGCGCCCGCCCGACGCGCTCGAGGCGCTCGCGTCGCGCCTGCTGATGGCGCTGTCGGAGCCGCTGGTGATCCAGGGCTTCGAGGTCTCGGTCGGCGGCAGCATCGGCATCGCGACCGCCGACGGCGCCGACTCGATCCCCGACCTGCTGCGCAAGGCCGACCTCGCGATGTACCTCGCGAAGACGAGCGGGCGCAATCGCTACCGCGTGTACTCGCGCGCGATCGCGCTCGGTGCGCGCGAGCGCGTCCAGACCGAGACACTGTTGCGGCGCGCGGTCCGGCGCCACAAGCTCGACCTGTGGGTGCAGCCGAAATTCCGCGCCGACACCGGCGCCATGGCCGACTGCGAGGTGCTCGTGCGCTGGCCGCACCCCGAACGCGGCCTGCTGCTGCCCGAGGACTTCATCGGCGTGGCCGCGGACTCGAGCCTGATCATCGAGCTCGGCGACTTCGTGCTCGAGGAGGCGGTGCGCAGGCTCTCGCGCTGGCGCCGCGACGGCGCGCCCGACTTGTGCCTGTCGGTGAACGTGCACGAGCGCCAGCTGCTCGACGACGGCTTCGTGCGTCACGTCGACTCCGTGCTGCGCCGCTGGGGCGTGCCGGCCGTGGCGCTCGGGCTCGAGATCTCCGAGCGCTCGTTCATCACCGACCCGCGCCGCGCGCACGACGTGATCCGCGACGCGGCCTCGCTCGGGCTGCGCATCTCGATCGACGACTTCGGCTCGGGGTATTTCAATCTCGTGAGCCTGCGCGAGCTGCCGATCCGACGGCTGCAGCTCGACCGCGCGCTGGTCTCGCGGTTGCAGGGCGACGCCGCGTCGCGCGAGGTCGTGGTGGCGGCGGTCGCGATGGCGCACGCGATGGGCATCGAGGTGCTCGCCAAGGGCGTCGAGAACGAGGCGCAGCTCGCTTGGCTTCGCGAGCAGCGCTGCGACGGCATCCAGGGCTTCCTCACCGCCCGCCCGATGCCCGTGAGCGCGCTGCCCGAATTCCTCGCCGCCGAGCGCGCGCGGCGCGAAGTCGCCGCGCCGGTGCTTCCGCTCGCGACCACCCGCTGAAGCGGGTCAGTCGCCCTCGCCCGGCAGCCTCCACGGGATCGGCCACTCGAGCAGTTCGGCGAGCCGGCGCACGACCCACCCCGCCTCGGCCGCGGACACGCCCGCGCCGTCGGCGAGCAGCCCGCGGTGACAGCGCACGAGGACGTCGTCCTCGGTGACGCCGAGTTCGAGCATCGTCGCGCGCGCGTGCCCGGTGAGCAGGGTCGCGAGGTCCTCGCAGAAGTCGTGGCGCTCGGCGATCTCGGCACGCGAGGCGTCCGGCCGCGAGCGCCCGGGGCGCACGTGCAACGCGACGAAGGACGCGGGAACTCGGATCTGGCTTTCGTCGGACATGGCGGTGGCGCGGCCGGTGCGCGCGGCCCGCGCGCAGGCGGACTGCGTGCCCGAGGCAACTTAGCACAGCCGGCCGCGGGATGCCGCGCGCCGATCGGGGCCGGCCCGCCGGCGTGAAGCCGCGCGCGACGCGTCTGCCGGCCCACGGGGATCATCCTTCGCAAACGATTTGTGCCGACCGCCTCCGTGGACGATACTGCCGCGGCACGACGGCCCGGTCGCCGATCGGCAGTCATGGTCATGGGGCCGCGGACCAATGAGTTCGACCTGGGCGATCACCGCGTACTACAACCCGTCGCGAGGCGTCCTCAGGCGCCGCAACTACGACGTCTTCAGGCGTCGTCTCGAAGCGCCCCTGTTGACCGTCGAGTGGTCGGCCGACGGGCACTTCGAGATTGCCGAAGGCGACGCCGACATCCTTGTTCGCGTGTCCGGCGGCGGGCGCCTGTGGCAGAAGGAAGCGCTGCTGAACGTCGCGCTCTCGAGAGTGCCCGCGCACTGCCGCTTCGTCGCGTGGCTCGACTGCGACGTCGTCTTCGACCGGCCCGGCTGGTCGCGAACGGCCGAACGCCTCGCCGAGCACTGCGATCTCGTCCAGCTGTTCGAGTCGGCCCGCGACCTTCCCGCGGACGCGGTCGCTTCCGGCGGCCTGGACGACTTCCCGGCGGCCGAGACCCCGGGCGGGCGCGACTCGCTCCTGAAAGCCTATGC
>CAZYHJ010000116.1:0-4127 GCA_964646645.1 uncultured Saprospiraceae bacterium
GAGACCTTTTCCGTGATTTTGAGGGTATAAAGCTCCGTGGCGGTTTTGACATATTGTTCCACCTGATCGACGATGGAGTCTTGTTCTTCTTTCATTATCAGTGAGTTATAAAAACAGGAATCTGGAAAACCTTCATTTTCCACGTTCCGTCCATATAACTTCAAACATTATTCCATACTTGGAGCGTTCCCTTGCGTTGTATTATTCGGCCCAGACCATTTCTCCCTTCGGATTGATGTAAACGATGGTGTTGGAAAAAGCTGTACCCACTTCCATTCGAGCGAGGCCGTTGCGGAAATGATTGATCCCTGCATATTGCGGAGGAATGATAACCGTGCCGGTGCGATCCATAAAACCCCATTTCATATCATCGTTTTGAATCGGGATCAGGCCTTGATTCATTGCGCCTACATTACGGTATAGTTGGTTGTCCAAAACTACATTTCCTTCCCGGTCAATGATCTTCCATATTTTCTGCTGCTTGTCCTCACTGCGTACCCAAACGGTGGCTAGCCCTTCAGAAAAATCCCAGCCAAAATCATATTCAGGTGGAATCACATAGACGCCTTCGCGATCGATGTAACCGCCCTTGATGGTAAAGCCATGTTCAGCAGATGAATCATCCTGTTGCCACATCGCCCAGGCAAGACCATCAACAAAATTTCCAGCGGAATGAAACTGCGCGGATATACCCCACTGACCAGTAGTATCCACAAAACCTGTTTGTTCGTCGGCACCAAATACCGGAGCGAGGCCTTCCTTGAATCTTGGATGATGAACACTGACGGTGTAGGCGGGTTCGACCACAATGACACCGGAGGTGTTTATAAATCCTGTCCAACCTCCTTTCTTGATGGCCGCATAACCTTCTGAAAAGGGACCGGCTTCTTCAAACTGACATGGAATGATTTCCCGGCCGGAGCTATTCACATAGCCATACAAATCATTTCGCTGAACGACAGCGAATCCATCGCTGAAATCAAAGGCTCTTTGATAGATGGGCTTAACTATCCATTCCCCTTTTGAATTGATAAAACCATAGCGCATGTTGGATTCTTCAGTGGTTGCGGCTTTTGCCAACCCTTCATAAAAATCACCGGCATCCTCCCATTGTGGTTGAAGGACGATTTCACCTTTCCGGTTGATGTATCCCCATTTGTCTTTATTACGGACCGGATAAAGTGCATCAGAAAATTGCTGAAACGCAGATATACCATCAGAAGCAGATTCTTTGATCATTTGGATTTCATTTTTTGGAGCCTCTTTGCAACTGGTTTGAAAAAGCTGAAGCAACAGCGCGAGCGATACGATCAGGATATGAGGCCGTTTTTGCATTGGAGACATGAAGATAACTCCAAGATGATTTCGCCGCGAATTACCGCGAATTACCGCGAATTTCAATATCATCGTCTCCTGCTTTTTTCTCTCTTCATTTTTAATTTTTCATTTACCTTGCCTTTACCATGACAACGATTGCCTATATCACCCCAAACTTTACGGCCAATGCCGTCCGATTTGTAGAGGCGCTAGCCTCCATTCATGACCTTCGTCTCATTATCATCAGTCAGGAACCCATCTCCTTGTTGCCCTCATGGCAACAAAGCCGGATTTTTCTTTCCAGGGAAGTGGGAGATGTTTTTGACAAATGGACCCTCATCAAAACGCTGACCGATCTTCAAAAAATTACCGGTCCTTTTCATCGGATTCTTGGAGCGACGGAACAACTTCAAGTTCCAATGGCTGAGGCACGACTGGCCGTAGGTATTCCGGGAATGAATACGGAAGCGGCTCAGAACTTCAGGGACAAGGCAAGGATGAAAACGCTGTTTAATGAAAACAGTATTCCTTGTGCCAAACATGCGCTGACCCATGACCTGGAGAGTGCACTTGAGTTTGCCCGCAGATGTCCATATCCTGTAGTGGCAAAACCTGTTGCCGGTGCCGGTTCGCAAACCACGTTCAGAGTGTCCAATGACGAAGAGATGTTAGCTGCGTTTTCTTCCCTTGGACATGCCGTAGGAGATGGTGTGATCATCGAGGAGTTCATTCAGGGGGAAGAGTTTTCACTCGACACCTTTATGCTCAATGGAAAAATTCTGGGCCAGACCATCAATCATTATTATCCCACTCCGTTAGAGGCAATGTCAAACCCATGGATTCAGTGGCGGGTCATTCTTCGAAAAGAACACAGCGGTAAAGCCTTTGATGATATTCGTAAAGCTGGCAAGAAAGCGCTTGATGTGCTTGGCATGAAAACAGGTCTGAGTCACATGGAATGGTTTAGACGAAAGGATGGCAGCATCGCTATATCTGAAATCGCGGCACGTCCTCCGGGTGCGCAGTTCACTACGTTAATTTCCCGCGCCTGTGATTTTGATGCTATCAAAGCCTGGGCACGGCTGATGATCTATGATGAACCAGTCGCGACAGAGTTGAAGTACAGTGCCGGTGCCGCATATCTGCGTGGTCAGGGAGAAGGTCGTGTATCTCACGTTGAAGGATTAAATGTGATTCGTGAAAAATATGCAGACATCATCACGGACATTCGTGTACCAAAACCTGGCCAGGAAAAATCCATGAGTTATGAAGGCGAGGGTTTTGTGATCGTCCGGCATCCGGATTCCAAAGTGGTAGAGGAAGCGTTGAGGGAGATTGTGGAGACGGTGCGGGTGGTAATGGCATAGGGCAGGGAGCAGGGAGCAAGGAGCAAGGAGCAGGGAGCAGGGAGTGATGGAGTGAGGAAGTGATGGAGTGATGGAGTGATGGAGTGATGCGGGCCGAACCATCAGGGGGAAGGGGGTCCAACGAGGCAAAGGGCAGAGAGGATGTGTGAAGAGTGAAGAATATTCTGAAAAAATTTAGTTTTTATTTAGCAATCTGAATTCTTCAATCTAAGCTTTGATGAGTTGTACGATCACGTCCAAAACATTTGGTATTACACCATCGGGAGAGGAGGTGAGTGAATATACTTTAAGCAATGGGGCAGGCATATTGATGCGGGCCATCAATTATGGTTGCACGATCACTTCCCTCAAAGTGCCCGATCGCGATGGGGTGACCGGTGATATCGTGCTGGGGTATGATACGCTTGACGGATACCTGGCGTGTACGGAATCTGTGGGATGTGTGGTCGGTCGGTATGCCAACAGGATTGCGTTTGGGAAATTTGATTTAGAGGGAAAAACTTATCAACTCAACTGTAACCTGCCACCGCATCATCTTCATGGCGGCCCCACCGGTTGGAGCAGGAAAGTCTGGAAGGCCGATCAAATCATAAGTGAGCACGAGGCTTCAATCCTCTTTACACTTTTGAGCCCGGATGGTGATGAGGGGTACCCAGGGAATGTGTGGGCCAAAGTCAGGTATACACTTGGGAGCGATAACACCCTTTCCTTTACATATCGTGCAACAACGGATCGAAAGACGGTTATCAATCTCACCCAGCATACGTACTTCAATCTCAATGGCGGGAAAACCAATATTCTGGATCATCAATTGACCATTCCTTCGAAAGCTATTCTGGAAGTGAATCAGGAAATGATCCCCACTGGCCGCCTGATGGATGTAGAAAACACCCCATTTGATTTTAACGAATCAAAAACCATTGCGAAGGACCTAGATGCAAAAAACGAGCAATTAATTTTCGGTCATGGATATGATCATTGTTGGGTGCTTGATGCCGATGGTCTGGAAATGCATCATGCTGCAAGATTATTTGATCCCCTCAGTGGAAGGAAAATGGACGTGTGGACCACCGAACCAGGTATGCAAGTCTATACTGCCAATTTCCTTAAAGGGAGTATGCCTGGAAAAAACGGAATTGATCTTGTACCGCGACTTGGCATCTGTCTGGAAACACAACATTTTCCGGATGCTCCGAATCATCCTGATTTTCCATCTACGATTTTATCTCCGGACAATGAGTATTTCTCCAAAACGGTTTTAAAATTCTTTGTCTAGCTTGGTCACGGTAACATGAGTATGTGATTTATATCAATTTCATTTTGTAGAGACGCGATTAATCGCGTCTCTACAAAATGAAATGATCAATCAAATCGCAATGAAGGAAATGGCGATTAATCGCGTCTCTACAAAATGAAATGATCAATCAAATCGCAATGAAGGAA
>CAZYHJ010000116.1:4227-8796 GCA_964646645.1 uncultured Saprospiraceae bacterium
TCGCGTCTCTACAAAATGAAATGATCAATCAAATCGCAATGAAGGAAATGGCGATGCATCGCGTCTCTACATCTTTTTTCATGATTTACAACGATACAATCTTGATTTCCACACGTTGATTTTTTCGTCGGCCATCCACGGTTTGGTTAGTGGCGATGGGTTGGCGCTTGCCATATCCTTTGTAGGAGATGCGAGATTTGGGCAGGCCTTTATCATAAAGATATTGTGCCACGTTTTGCGCGCGTTCTGTGGACAGTTTGTCGCAATAGGCATCTTCAGGCAAACTGTTGGTATGTCCGCCAATCTCAATGACGACCTTATCGTTTTCACTGAGGAAAGCATACATTTCTTCAAGTACGGCATAGGATGCGGGTTCAATGGTAGAGCTGTCGGCCTGGAAATAGAGTTTATCCAGGCGGATAGTTTGTCCTACCGCAATCGTTGCGATATCCAGTGATTTCAACACCTTGTCTGCTTCCATTACCACGCTGGTAGTGGCGATACAGCCATTGGCATCCACGATGGTGAGTGTGTGCGTGCCTTCAGGAATTTTTGTAGCCTGCGCAGTGGTTTCTCCATTGCTCCAATTATATTCAAATGGACTGGTACCACCCTGTACCAGGGCCGTGACTTTACCATCAGTTGCCAGGATGTCACTGGATTTTGCATCAAGACGAGTAGTAAGCGTCAATACTGGTGCGGAAGAAACGATACCGCTTCCAAGAATTGACTTTCCATCCTGGTCCGTGACAGTGACCTGGTAAAGGCCTGCGATCAGCCCTGTAGCCTCAGGGGATGTTCCGGCATTAGCGCTCCATTGATAGGTGTATGGCGGTCTGCCGCCCACTACTTTAGCCAACAAGTGGCCTGTATTCATTCCCTGGCATACAGGTTTTGATTTTAATTCAACCGCTATGCCGAGGTCATCGCCCTTGGCAACCGGGGTGACAACTTTTGTGGTGTCTTCGATCACCTTGGCTAGTCCATTAGAACCAGCCATCCAAACGTTCTTTCCCGGACCTTGTGTGAGGAGGATCATCTGATCGGCATTACTTCCTTCGGCCATCGTCACGATCTTTTCTTCATACGGATCATATTTGACGAGGATGTCTGAGGCCACATAAATTAATCCCTTTGCATCCGAAGAAAGGGCTTTTACGCGACCCTGGACGAGATCCTTCCATGCAGCAATGGGATACCAGCGATTGTACTGATCGACGAGCCACATATTGCTGTCCGCGGCCATCCATGCGCCCTCTGAGGTCCAGGTGATGGCAGTGACGGCTTGCTCCTTTTCATAGAGCTTCCACTTTTTATTTTCAATACGCACCACACCTGCCTGAGTGCCTACCCATTTCAAGCCATATGGGTCGGAATGAATAAAATTGATCTCATTGCTCATCAGCACACCGTCTGCTGTGGTATAATGATCTACGATTTTTTCCTGCGGTATCGAAATGGTGTAAATCCCATTGTGGGTGCCGACCCAGGCCATGGTCTTTCGCACATCGAGACATGTGGCTCCATTGGCGGAATCCACTTTGATGACTTTGCCGGTCTGGGTAAATCTTACAGATCCGTCCCTCGCCAACATGATGAGTCCAAAATCCTCCGTCCAATCGACATCCATAATGGAATCTCCGACTGCCATCGGCTGGGCTTTGTTGCTGTTGGAGGGGATCATAAATACGTCCACGCTGGTGGCCACATACATATTACCGGTTCCATCATGCGTAATGGCCCGGTAGGCGACCTTTTGCGGAATGCCTTCGATCTGTTGCACTTTCTTGAGGGATTGTGCGGATCCGGTGGCCATGAAAAGGAGAAACGGTGCTATCCACAATACATTCTTTATCATCGACATATGATCTATCTTCTGTTATGAGCGGGGTTAATCCTGATTTTAGGCACAAAGATAACCGCAAAATGGAGTAGGATATTTTATAGGAAAACCGGGTCAGGACAAGATGTGACTCTCTTCCATATCATATGTTACGGTCAGTTTTACTTTCATCCCCAAGGCATCCGTGATGCGAAGAATGGTCACCAGTCGAAAAGCTTTCGTGTTGTTTTCAATTTTAGATATCTGTGCCTTTTGAACGCCTACGAGTTTACCCAGCTCCTCCTGACTCAATTTCTTTCGTTTACGGGCCTCCCTGATCATATAGCCTATGCCGTCCATGCGAAGTTCGTACTCAAACTTATCTCTGGCCGGAGTTCCCTTTTTTCCGACAATTTCGTCTGTTAAAGTGTCAATATCTTTTAGTTGAAATTTACCCCTTTTCATTTTACTGACTTTTAATGAAATCAATTCTTATACGTTCTGCTTTTTGAATTTCCTGTTGTGGAGTCCTCTGTGTTTTCTTATAAATGCCATGCGTACATATGATAATCGATTTCTCAAAAGGATTCCAGAAAGCAAAAAATCTGATTTGAGATTTATAATACCTGACTCGAAATTCCCAAATATGGTTTGTTAGTTTCTTTAAAACATTTGGATCCTGTGTCCGCTTTGCCCTTTGTATGTTAAAGGCGACTTTCAGTCTCGTTTTAGGGTCAAGCCTGTTTAAAAAATCCAATGCCTCATCCATAAAATGGACGCTGAATCTAGTTTTCATCTGGTGAATTCAAACTAAGTTACAAAGGTATAAAAGTTTCCTTAATGGGAAACATTTATACCTCTTCAATACACCAAATTAGGGGGAAATGAAGCCCAAAAGCAAGATCAATTGTCTTCAGGTTGGTTTTCATATTAATTTACAGCATGAATCGGAAAATCAGATTGGGCATGATTGGCGGGGGGCGTGGCGCTTTTATCGGTGGTGTGCACCGGATGGCTGCCGCCCTGGATGGACAGATCGAATTGGTTTGCGGAGCTTTCAGCAGTGATCCCGAAAAGTCAAGGCTGAGCGGGGCTGATTTTTATCTTGCCCCGGATCGGTGCTATGGAAGTTACGAAGAAATGATTCGCGCTGAAGCCGCTTTACCTGCTGGCCAGCGAATGGATTTGGTCTCAATTGTCACGCCCAATCATGTGCATTTTGCTCCGGCAATGATGGCGCTTGATCATGGATTCCATGTGGTGTGTGACAAGCCATTGTGCATGACTGTTGCGGAAGCAGAGACACTACGGGAAAAAGTAAAATCTACCGGATTGATTTTTGCGGTGACGCATGCCTATTCCGCATACCCAATGGTGAAACAGGCAAAGCACCTGGTCCAGCAAGGCGCATTGGGCACGATCAGGCGTATTGTAGTTGAATATTCACAAGGTTGGTTGAGTACCGCCCTGGAAGCCACCGCGCAAAAGCAAGCCACGTGGAGAACAGATCCGGCTTTGTCAGGTGCTTCTGGTGCCACAGGTGATATAGGGACACACGCAGCACATCTCGCGGAATATATTTCAGGCTTGCACATCACTGCATTGTGTGCAGATGTACATACGCATATTCCCGGCAGGCGATTAGATGATGATACCAGTGTCTTGCTTAGATTCAATAATGGTGCCCGGGGAGTTTTATTTGCGAGCCAGGTTTCCGCAGGAGAAGAAAACAATCTTCGGATACGCATCTTTGGGGAAAAGGGAAGCCTTGACTGGTCACAGATGGAACCCAATACCCTCACGGTACGATGGCTTGACCAACCCATGCAAGTGTATCGCACCGGGGTAGGTTCCTTGTCTCCTGAGACCCTCGCGCACACTCGCATCCCATCCGGTCATCCTGAAGGTTATCTCGAAGCCTTCGCCAATATTTATAGAAATGTTGCAAAATGTATCCAGGCGCGATTGGATGGTCAATCTCCGGATTCGGTTTATCTTGATTTTCCGACAGTGGAGGATGGAGTGAGGGGGATGGTGTTTATTGAAAGGGTTGTACTGTCTGGGAGCAGTGATACTACAAAGTGGTATGATTTATAATTACGAATTACAAATTACGAATTACGATTTTTGAGATCAGTCGTTTTAGGTCATGTGTCAGATAAAATTTATAGCCAAAAGAATATAAATGATAGCGGGCCAAGTTTTAGTTTGGTTTTCCTTTGGATGGCGGATAGAATTCTCAACAATTCATCTACATCTGCTAAAAGAAGAGCGGCAAGTTCGCTGCCAATTTTATTGGAATCTCTAAGCAATCTTATCCAATAATGGGTTTCGCGGGCCTCTTTATAGGCAATGCTAATTTTGGAGAGGAAATCCTTTGTAGATACCGCCCCGATGGCTTCTTCCACATTGGCACCGATAGAGGTACCGCTTTTTAAAATCTGGGAACCGAGTTCAAAATCATATTGTTCCCTGAGCAGGGTATGGGTATTGATTATTTTGAGGGCAAAAGCATAGCCCTTGTCTTGAACGACATTATTTGTTTTCATCCTGGCTGGTTTAATGATTCAAATATAGGGGGTGCCTATATGAAAAGCAAATAATAATTACGAAATTTTAATTACGAATTAATAATTACGAATTACGTTTGATTACAGTATTATCTGAAAGATTATTTGCTATATAATAAATAGTAATTCGTAATTCGTAATTCGTAATTCGTAATTCGTAATTCGTAATTCGTAATT
>CAZYHJ010000117.1:0-8658 GCA_964646645.1 uncultured Saprospiraceae bacterium
AAAACTTCTATCACCCGAACCAATTTTAGTGGATCCAGGCCTTTTGGGTCATGCCTGTCAAATATAGAAAAAGTTAGAGAATCAATAGATGAAATGTTAGGAAGCAATAGACAATTGGCAATAGACAATATACAATAGGCAATAAGCAATGTGCAATAGGCAATCCGGAGCCCGGCGGAGATCCCGCTTTACTGTGCGGCTACGGAGCGAGAAAGCAATAGGCAATTCGAAGCACGGCGAAGATCCCGTTTTGCTGTACAGCCACTCAGCGGGAGGGTATAAAGGTGAGTGGTGAGGGGTCAGGAGTGAAGGGGCAAAACGAGTGAAGGGGTATTAGGGGCGAAAGGTGAAGGGTGAAAGGGGGAGTGGGCGATGAGTGGGGCGGAGTGATTGATTGGGAGTGTGGAGTGCGTATTGATTGATTAGAAGTGAAGGAGAGGTATTATTTTTTTTTGTATATTTGAAAAACGCCTCATCCGCTGCCCCAAATTCTTCTCCTTGAGCGGACGTAAATGAATTGTTGTCATTTTAAACCATACGTGTATGAAATCCATGCCGCTTGTTCTGCTCCTCGCTATGCCTTTCCTGTCCTTCGCGCAGATCACCTTTGAAGAGGTTGTTCTGCCGGAGGATTTCAATTTTAATGAAATACGGCAATCGCCCCAGGGCGAGTATTTCGTACAGGCCGGAAATGACAATGAGAGCATATACACCTCCCTGGATGGGATACAATGGGAAAAGGAAGCCTTGCCGGATGGTCATCCATTGGAGGAGATACAGTTTTTCAGTGATGGCACACCGCTCCTCACCTCCAGTTATTATCCACCGTTTGTACGACGTAATGGCGAATGGAGTGAAGTGCGCGCCGGAAGTAGCTGGCAGGATGTCGTTGGTTGTTTTATAAAGGATGACAGTTTGTTTGTTCAGCAGAATTCAGGTTTTTACTACAGCCTTAATCAAGGACAAACTTTCGAACTGATTTTTACGGCCGGAGAAACCATTGTGGATCATACGGGGCATTTGTGGAAATTGGAGGGACATTTTGTTATGTATCATACAGCTGGCGCCGCCGATTTTTTGTCAGTGTTCAACAGGCAGGGAGACCGTGTGCTATTTGAGGAGTTGAATCTTTCTTCAGGCACGCAAAATGTCTATAATGAATGTGGAGAAGTATTGATCCTGGACAGGCACAACTATTATAAGTTCAGCGAATCGGGATTGGAGTTGGAGGCGGGTATGTCATCCAGTATCACACCAGCTATTGGAAAGGATTTTTATATGACCTCCGTCAATGGGAACTACTATCTCCGGAACCAAAGTATCCTATACAAAACGTCAGGCTGTAATTTCAACTGGGCTGATTGGAAGATCAGTGATGAGATTCAGACGAATGAGCATATCTGGATTAATGCGCAGGAGGATGTATTTCTCAATAAACCCAAAAGCGACCGATATCTCTTGCAAAAAATGGGATCATCTGATTGGGTCAATCATGCCATCGCCATCAATTATCCGCATATTTATGAGGTTGAAGAATCGATCTTTGACAGGCAGGCGGTGCTTACCTCAACGGCGTTATTTACCAGATCTCTTGCATCGGCGACATGGACAGAGATTCCAATTCCAAAGGATTCTATTCTGGATATAGGATATTCGCCCGATGGCCATTTATATGTATTAAAGCCGGATGTCATCCTCAATTCTGAGGACAACGGCCAGACCTTTTCGGCCATCCCTTTTCCGTTGGGCTTACAACCCAAGATATTTGAACAGCTGGAAGTGCTGGGCGATGGAGTGCTTTTTGTGCATGACGGAATAGCCTTTTTTAATTTTTATTCCAGGGACAATGGAACTACATGGACGCAGGTGGATTTGGGTACTATCGCATCGCGGAATATTTATAAGCTGACAGGCGATCATATCGTAGTAGCCGGTGCAGATTTCTTTTTCACGACGGATCTCATCGACTTGTCGTCCGGATTGGTTACGAGCTTATGGAAAAGTGAGGCCTCTTTGCAGGGTTATGTGTTGCCAGGTGTTCTGGAGGATGGCAGCGTTTATTTTTCAGGGGAGGATTTCACCGTTGACCAGTATGGCATGTTATTCAGGTATCGGCTGCATGAAGGTTATGTGTACCTGGGCAATTTTCCGGAACTGCAAGAGGTGAATACGCTCCTTGGGTCCGGTCAGGAGTTATATGGTTTTGGCGCCTCGGCATATTATCACTTCAACGGGGACGCATTTGATGCCTATCCCTATGCCGGACTTCCTGCTACTGGTGGTAAAAGCTTCCTGGTCGCCAAAGATGAACATCTCTTTGCCATTCATGGAAGCAATAGAACATTCAGGTCGCGGAAACCATTGAGCAGTCCTAAGATGATTTCGGGTACGATCATGAAAGATGTCAACCAGGATTGCGATGTCGCACAGACCGATTTGGGCCTGGAGCATTGGAAGGTGAAAATCGAGGGAGGAGACTACATGAGCATCCGGTCCACGGATGACGAGGGGCGGTTCCACTTCCGTGTGCCCGAAGGAAACTATACCCTGAGCACGCTGCCTGTCAGTCATAACTGGAACCTGTGTGAAGCGCAGACCAGCCTTACCGTGGATGATATCACGACGACGGCTTCATTTGATTTTAAAGCCCGGGCGGTCATCGACTGTGCAACACTGGAGATCGATTTTTCCACCCCGCGCCTGCGTCGTTGTTTTGACAACTATTACCAGGTGCGCGTGAGGAACACCGGGCCGGCCCACAGCGAAGCCACGACGGTGACGCTGCAACTGGATCCGTTTTTCGAATTTTTCTCAGCTACCATCCCCTGGACCGAAGTGAGTCCTGGCATCCTCGAATTTAATCTCGGGGTACTGGAGGTCAATCAGGAAGTGGTGTTCCGCATTGAGTTCAAGCTTTCCTGTGATGCTGAACTGGGGCAAGAGCATTGCCTTCAGGGGAGTGTATTTGATCCGCAGCTTTGCGGGTTGACCCGTTCCGATTATGAGGAGTGCCAGGAAAATATCGGGTCATACGATCCGAATGACAAGCGAATGTTTTCCGATGCCGGTGTGCAGACGGAACGTGTGGACAAGGGGGAATATATCCAGTATCATATCCGCTTCCAGAACACCGGTACAGATACCGCCTTCGATGTGCGCGTGCAGGATCCGCTGTCCCCTCAGCTTGATCTGAGTACGTTTGAAATGCTCAGTGCCAGTCATCCCTACACCTACGAGATCAAGGAAGGTCCGGAGTTGGTCGTGAAGTTTGAAAATATCCTCCTCCCGGACAGCACCACCAATGAAGCAGCCTCGCATGGGTTCTTTAAATTCAGGATCAAGCCGCTGGCCCAGCTGGACTACGGTACTACCATTCCAAATGAAGCCGACATCTACTTTGATTTCAACGAACCGGTGCTGACAGGAGAGGTGACATTATTGTTGTCTCCGGCCTCCCGTACGCAAGATGCAGCCTCAAGCCTGGATTTCAGTATCAGTCCCAATCCTGTAGTTGATTTTCTGTCCCTCCACATCGCTCCCGCAGATCAGGCGCAGGTCAGTACCTATGAGATCATTGACTTCCTCGGCCGCAGTGTGATTCCGCCTGCCAGGTATACAGGCCAGCGTATTGCAGTGGGTCAGTTGAGTCAGGGGGTTTATAGTGTGGTATTGAGAGATCGTGGGATGGTTGTGGGCGTGAAGGGGTTTGTGAGGGGTTGAGTGATCTGTGATCCGTGATCTGTGATCTGTGATCCGCGATCTGTGATCGGGAGTGGTGAGGAGTGAGTGGGGATAGATGGTCAACTGTCAGTAGACATCGGTCTACGGTCGGCGGTCAATCAGTAAGTGCCGCATTAATAATCGATGACAGATGCTCATCAATATTCTTTACGGCTTCTACCGGATCCGTGGAGCCACCGGAGAAGGCCGCAATGATGGCAGCGTTTTCATCGACGACGTAAGTGGTCGGATAGCCCCAGCCCATTCTGAATACATCGAAAATCAGCTCCATCCCGGATGATAACTGTGTGAAGTGCCATGGGTGTTTATTGAGGAAACCCCGGATGTCCGCTTCATCATCCAGTCCGATGGCTATATAATTTACTTTATCACGCCCGAATTTATCGATGACCTGATTGAACCCTGGAATTTCCGCGATGCATGGGGGGCAACTGATTTGCCAGAAATTCAGGACGGTGATTTTTCCTATAAAATCCTCCGAAGTGAAGGGCTGACCATCCAGTGTCGTAGCTGTAAACTCAGGGATCCGTGCGTCTATGACGCAATCCGGACTGATCATCACCATTTCATCCGGATTCGTTTTTCTTTTTTCGGCAATCGCATTCCTGTAGTCTTCTATTCGTTGGTGGTAATCGGCGGTTTCTTCATGTTGGCCATTGGCGAGGAAGGGGAGGAGGAAGAAAAGGGAGTAGAGGGTTGTTCTCATTTTGATTTTTTGAGGAATGTGATGACCAGGTGCTAATCGAATTGTAAAAGTGCCTCGGATGAATTGAATTGACCTGCTTGCCTAAATTACATCTTTTCGGGAATTCGGACCATCCGTATCGAACGTCTGGAAAAAAATTGATGTATTCAATGGTCTGAAATACTGAATTCGTGACTAAACGGCTGAGTGATTTCATAGCCACCCGGGAATGCATGTGCTTTTCCGTAAAGCGTATAGGTTCCGGGCTGCAGGGAGTCCATGGAAATTCTTGCAAACGAAAATTGGGGCATAGTGGTGACGTCGAGTAGTTCTGTCTTGCCGTTCCGGGTGGTTGAATCAATGGTGATATATCTTTTTTCAGCCAGGCTGAAAGTCTGGCAGGACAAGTCAAAATTCACGGTTCGATCATTCGAGCGAGGTATTCAATTCCGTTATCCGCGACTCAATAGCATTGGCTTTCCTGAGCAGGGGCGTGCCCCGGTCCGGATACTGATACGCATTTTCCTTTACGCGGTTATACAGGACTTCAGATGAAGCAGTGACCGCCTCAACACTTTGGTGGACCAAGTGCGCTGCTTCCCTGGTGTAGTCATACGAGGAGGTACATCCGGGGAGTAACAGGATCGGGATGAGTCTGGAAAGCATGTTTAATGGGGAAACGAGTGGGGTGGAGGGGATATTGGAAAGAGGATTAAAAATAGGGCGTGAATTGATTTGTGAGGTGTCAGGCTGTCAGACCTTGGTCGAAATAAATATCTTTAATAAGTGCTCCCTGCAGGAACTCCATGTTCAATCATTAAGATAAGCCTTCCTTACCAGACCATTACAATGTTACCTCATGCAGCATTTGATCAATCCATGATAAATCTGACAGCATGAGGAAAAAAGAGATTGACTTAGCAAGTGCACCATTTAGTCCAGGATATAGGGAGTATTACAATTGCCAGGTCAATGCTGTCGGTTTAATTCGTAATCAAAAACCTTTGTGTTTGTATTGAATGGCTTGATCTTAGAGCGGCAACGTAAACGCCTGGTGGCAAATGATGTAAATCGAGTTCAAAGTCTGTTCCATGTAGCTGCTCATTAGAATAAACTAATTGGCCGTGTGTGTTAAAAACGTTCAGGTGGTTATCGGATAGTTTATCGCCAGTAATACGAATGAAAAGAGTTCCTGTAGAGACCGTTGGATATACGCTATAGGTTGCTCGAGGTTTTATCCATTCGGGATCAGCAGTACCTGTGATACAGCTCAATTTAGCCGTACCAGTGAAGGTTAATAGGTATCCAAGACCACTTTGAGAAAATTCATTGACCAGCATTATATATTGATCACCTGCTAATGCCTCGATAGGGGCAAGAAAATTGTTGCTGCCGGAGGGACATCCTGGCGGCTCCTCTGCATCTGTATTCCCTGGCGCTAATCCTGTAGGCCCAGTACAATTCACCCACGTATGCGGAGGTTGACCGCTATTCGCACCCGCTGCCATGCATCTGATTGGGATTTTGCCAATACAATCATATTCATCTCCGGGCTCATAAACGATAAAGTCTAAATCTTGCCAAACGCTGTCTGGGGCAAGCACAAACGAAATGATACCGTCTTCCATCACAGTCCATTTAAACCACATCGAGTTAAATTCCTGTCCAATGCAGGTACTTGCAACGCCAGCATCGGTTGATCCAATCCCGAAAGCTGGGACGATATAGAGAGGTGAATGGCCACATAGCTCAAGTGCAGTAGCGCAATCCTTATGCTGGGCAATGATTCGTGATATAGGTATAAGGAGGATGAATAAAATATAGCAAGTTGACAATTTATTCATAACCCTGGAATGGACGTTGACAAAATTAAAAGGATGAAATACAAAAACTAAAAGAGGAAGGCCTGGAAAATCGCGTGATCGATTTTTAACGATTTGAGTTTTCTTTTATTGTGTCCTTGAGGGCTGAAATACGAAATATATTTAGTCTTAATCATAAGAGACATCTTAAAAGCTTTTCAAATAACGGCCAAGGCTATTGGTGGTGGCGATTCAATGCGACTATCTTCCGGGTAGCCTTAATCTGTTTCAAGATAAGAAACTGTTGGCAATCAATTTCCGACATTGCCAATAGCCACTGTTATCGGATGTATTTTTTTTCTTTTTTGACATTGTTCTGCCCTGTCCATACTATGGTTAATTCCTTTTCTGTGATCCTGGTTATTTGTACACAATACCACCAATGCAAACAAGGCACTGTCGGGGCAAAATATTTCTCATATTTGGAGTTAATAAAGTCAAATAAAATTATAAGATTTGGTATTTTACTATCGGCATAACATATTATATTTTGGATGGTATCAAACGCCATAACATCCCCATAGCCTATAGTTTTACCATTTTTTTTATCGTAAATCCTTACTACAGGCTCATTTTGACGATAGTAAAAGATAAAATAATTTTCATAATCTGCCTTCAGATAACCCATATTGCTCTCCGGATATTTCAATGAAAGCGAATGAATTGTAGTATCGATAACAGTATTGACCATTCTAATACTTCTATTTTCATTATGGGTCATGAAAATAAGTTTGGTTTCATTCTTTAGATAAATAGTATCATAAGGAATTCCAAATGTTATTGTACTAGGCATTTTAGTGGTCTGCGCTATGCATAATGCGGCTAGCTGAATTAATAAACTAAATAGTATTATTCTCATATTATGTCTGATAACTTGTTTATACCTGCACCTGTAGGTTTGAATAATACGCAAATCTTCCCATTTTGAATGGGATAGTTGCACCTTTTCGTCATACCTCAATTGCAGCAATCCTTCAGCCGGAGGCCTGAATATTTAAATGTCCCCGAACCAATTTTAGTGGATCCAGGCTTTTTGGGTCATGCCTGTCAAATATAGAAAAAGTTGGAGAATCAATAGGTGATATGTTAGGAATCAATAGGCAATTGGCAAGAGGCAATTCGAAGCGCAGCGCAGATCCCGCTGTGCTGCGCAGCCACGGAGCGGGAAGGCAATGAGCAATTCGGAGCGCAGCGAAGATCCCGCTGTGCTGCGCAGCCACGGAGCGGGAAGGCAATGGGCAGTAAGTATCTAGATGAGACTTCTTCCCGAAACAGACTTTAGGTGATTATTACCTCCCGTTCAAACGGCGAAGATGTCTTTCTTTCATCCGTGTTCTTGTGATCTAACGTACGCGGCATCCATCCCCTTCTAAGGGGATCGTCCGATGCAATTGGGCGAGGGGTGCTTAACCTCCGCCAAACATTCTTTTTTAACGTTAAAATCTAAAGCCAAACTGGCTTTTCTATTTCGACTTGAAGTCCCCGTGGTTGGTGAGCTGTAGAACGAGGATGAGGGTAGCAGGTCGAACCATAGGGGATTTAGGGGCCAACGGATCAAACGGCGAAGTTGGTCTATCACCCAACCGTGATCCTGTGATCCCGCGCTCGAGTGCGTAGATATAATCTACGCTCAACAAATTTCATTGTTTTGGAGATGCAGAGACGCGATTAATCGCGTCTCTACATCTCAAAACCTGCTCCCTGCTCCCTGCTCCCTGCTCCTCGCTCCCCGCTCCTCATCCCTGACTCCTTTACAATCACCTCCTAACCTCCTAAACCCCTAACCTCCTAATCTCCTAAGCCCTTTCCCTTACCAGGATTACCTTTGCAAAAAATCAAACTCATGAACACAGATAATACATTACGCGGAAAGACCGCCCTCATCACCGGCGGCTCCAAAGGCATAGGCCTCGGTATCGCCGAAGCAATGGCTAAGCAGCATATGAAAGTAGCCATCACCAGCCGCCATTTCGCAGAGGCACAGGAAGCCGCTAAAAGCCTGGTGGCCCTGGGCGCAGAATCCGCACTGGCCCTGGAATGCGATGTCCGCGACTGGAAGGCCCAGCAGGATGTCGTCGCCGAGATTATGAAGGACTGGGGAAGATTGGATGTCGTCATCGCCAATGCAGGCGTCGGATATTTTGCCCCTGTCGATTCATTGTCTCACGAACACTGGCATCAAATGATCGACACCAATCTTACCGGAGTCTTATATACACTACAAGCCTCAGTAGCCGCCCTCAAAGAAAGCAAAGGTTACCTCATCACGATTGCCAGCCTCGCCGGCACCAATTTCTTTGCCAACGGCGCCGGATACAATGCCACTAAGTTTGGCCTGGTCGGCTTCACCCAGGCCGCCATGCTCGACCT
>CAZYHJ010000118.1:0-8621 GCA_964646645.1 uncultured Saprospiraceae bacterium
GCCGGGCGCCGGCACCCTCGCCGCGGGCGCGACGTCGCTCGCGGCGTTCGCGGCGTCGATGCGCTCGGCCATCGCGTCGAAGGCGCGATAGACGTCGCCGAACTCGTCGTTGCGCAGCTCGGCGATCCGGTAGCCCTGGCGCCCCGGGCCGATCTGCTCGAACGACTCGCGCAGCAGCGCGAGCGGCTTGGCGTAGCGGTCGACGAGGACGTAGGTCGCGACGCCGACCGCGGCCGCGGTCACGACGAGCAGCAGCGCCATCAGCATCAGCGTCTCGCGCGACGCGGCCACCAGCGGCGCCTCGGAGATCGCGAGGAAGACGGTGCCGACGCGCTTGTCCTGGAACGTGATCGGCGCCTCGAAACCGAACACCGGGATCCGGTCGACGTCGGCGAGCCGCCTCACCTTCACGCCGAGCTCCGTGCCGGTGTCGACCGGCTCGCCGGCGGACGCGGGCTGCGGCTTCGACACCAGCGCGGCGTCGCTGCTCACGCGCACGACCGACTGCGTGTCGGCGACCGTGAGCGTCCTCAGCGAGAGCGTCCTGGCGAGCTCCTGCACGAGGACGTCGATGCCGACCCAGTCCTCGGACAGCGCCGACGCGGAGCTCTCGGCGGCGATCAGCTTGGCGATCGAGGCGCCGTGGCCGACGGACTGCAGCATCATGGTCCGGTACTGCCGCTGCGACACGTAGGTCGCGGTCAGCGCCATCGTCACGACGACCAGCGCCGCCATGCCCAGCGCGAGCCGGACCTTCAGCGGCACGCGGCGCGTGCGCCCGCTGCGCGTCGTCTGCGCGTCGATCTCGTCGCGCACCTTCTCGAGCGCCGCGGCGAGCTCGCCGCAGTTCGCGTAGCGGCGACCGGGCTGCTTCTGCAGGCAGCGCTCGACGATGCGCTTGAGCGCGGGCGGGACGTCGTCGCGCAGCTTCTCGATCGGCTCCGGCTCCTCGCGCGCCAGCCGCATCATCAGCGTGACCAGCGTGTCGCCCTCGAACGGCCGGCGCCCGGCCAGCATCTGGTACAGCATCACGCCGAGCGAGAACATGTCGGAGCGGCCGTCGACCTGCTCGCCCATCGCCTGCTCGGGCGACATGTAGTTCGGCGTGCCGATCAGCGTGCCCACCGTCGTGCGCTCGGCGGCGTGCGCGCTGCCCAGGTGCGCGATGCCGAAGTCGGTGATCTTCACGGTGCGCCCGTCGCCGACGCTGACGATGTTGCCGGGCTTGACGTCGCGGTGGAACACGCCGCGCTGGTGCGCGTAGTCGAGCGCGCGCGCGATCTGCAGCGCGAGGTCGGTGGCCTCGCGGACCGGCATGCGCTCGCCCTTGGACAGGCGCGCGTCGAGCGCGCCGCCCTCGAGCAGTTCCATCGCGATGTACGGGCGGCCCTCGATCTCGCCGACGTCGAACACCGTGACGATGTTCGGGTGCGCCAGGTTGCCGGCCGCGCGCGCCTCGCGCAGGAAACGGCCGCGCTGCTCGGGGTCGGCCGCGAGGTGGTGGTGCAGGAACTTGACGACCAGCGGGCGCTCGATGCTCGGGTCGTAGGCCTTGTACACCATCGCCATCGCGCCTTCGCCGAGCTTGCCGACGATGCGGTAGCGCCCGACCTGCGTCGCGGGCGCGTCGCCGGAGTCGATCGCGCGCAGCCCGAGCGTCGCGCCGGGATCCGGCGCCGGCGAGCCTTCGGTCGCCGCGCTCACCGGAACGCCGCCACGAGCAGGGTGAAGTCGTCGTCGAATCCGCCCGGCCGCGACGCCGCCTGGACGCCGTGCAGGAGCCGCTTGGGCTCGTCGGCGAGGGCGTCGGCAGGCTGCGCGAGCAGGCGCCTGAAGTCGTCGAAGGCCCAGTCGACGCCGTCCGGCGTGGTGACCTCGAACACGCCGTCGCTGAACAGGTACAGCCACGCGCCCGGCGCGACGTCGACGCGCTCGGTCTGGTACGGCGCGTCCGGCATCGCGCCGGCGGCGATCCCCGGCGTGCGCAGCGGCACCAGGTCGGCCGTGCCGGGCGCGCGCAGCAGCGCGGGGTGATGGCCGGCCGAGCAGTAGTCGAGCGTGCGCGCGGCCGGATCGAACACGCCGTACCACAGCGTGAAGAGCATCGAGTTGTGGTCGTCCATCGGGAACATCGTGTTCAGCCGCGACACGACGCTGTCCGGGCGGGAGAAGTCGGCGCCGGGCAGCGCGTGCCGGCGCAGCACGTTGAGGACCGCGACCGCGTGCATCGCCGCGCCGGCGCCGTGGCCGGAGACGTCGAGCAGGTAGATCGACACGGTGCCGTCGTCGTTGACGTGGTGGCCGAAGCCGTCGCCGCCGAGCTGGGTGGAGGGCAGGTAGATCCACGCGGTCGACATCGGGCCGTCGGCGAGCGGGGCCGGCAGCAGCGCCTCGAGGTAGCGGCGCGCCTCGGCGAGGTCGCGGTTCAGGCCCTGCGACGCGGCGACCTCGGCACGGCTGAGCCGCTCGTAGCGAAGCACGTGCCGGCCGATCTGCACCAGCGCGCCGTGCACCAGCGTGGTGGCCCCCGCGATCCGGGTGCCCTGCACGAACGTGCCGTTCGTGGAGCCCTCGTCGACCACCATCGGCTCGCCGGCGAAGAGCGCGACGCTGCAGTGCTTGCGCGAGATCTCGGAGTCGGGCAGCACGATGCCGCACGGCGCGGTGCGCCCGATCGACACCAGCCCCTCGCCGATCTCGAAGCGTCGCCCGCCCTCCTCGCCCTGCACGACGGTCAGGTAGTGCCCGGTGTCGGCGTCGGACGGCGTCGCGATGCGCCGCTTCAGGATCGTGGTTCGGTCGTGGTGTGTCATTCGTGCGATGGGGCGTCGCGGCGGCGCGAGGCACGCCGGGCGCGTGAGGGAAGCGGCAATATCGCATGGCCGCGCCTCGGGCGACAAGCGACGCGCCCGGCCCGCGGCGTGCCGGGCGCGGGCGGTCGCAGGGGCCGGCGGGCGCTCAATCCTCGAAAGCGAGCCATGCCTCGCGCGCGGCGCCGTCGCCGCGCTGGCGAAAGCCCTGCGCCTGGCGCGTCGCGAGCCACACCGAGAACGCGTGCCGAACCTCGTCGGGCCCGAGCAGGTCCTCGGGGCTCGCGATCGCAGGCGGGTCCGGGAGGGCCGCGCCGTCCCAGGCCAGCGTCAGCTCGACGCGGTCCTCGGCCAGCCGGGCGGCCAGGCGCAGCGCCGGGCTGCCGAGCTCGTGCAGGAGGTCCGTGAGCTCGCCGAGCGACTGCTCGACCGCGCGCGCGGTCTGCGACTTCAGCGCCCACGCGCCGGCGACGCCGTCGAACCAGTCGGTGACGCTCCGGTTGGCGCGGGCGTCGAGGGGCAGGTCGAGCTCGGCGCGCCGCGACACCAGCGGCAGGGTCATCAGGTTGACCACGAACGCGACGACCGCCCCGACCGAGATCGGCGACGACAGCACCGGGATCGCGCCGATGAACGCCTGCGGCGCGACCGCGACCGCGACGCCGGCCGACAGGCCGAACGCGACGATCAGCGTGCGCCGGGTGTCGAGCATCCGGACCGTCACGAGCTGGCAGCCCTGCGCCATGATGAACCCGGCGACGTAGAACAGCATCGCCGCCTTGACCGGCTCGGGCACGATCACGAACAGCGTCACGAGCTTGGGGCAGAGGGCCACGACCACGAGCATCGCGGCGCCGGCCGCGACGATGCGCCGCGCGAGCGTTCCGGTCGCGATCGACAGGCCCACGGCGGCGGTCGCGGGTCCGGGGCACGCGGCGCCGATCACGCCGGCCGCGACCATGGCCGCCGCGTTCGCGAGCAGCCCGCGGCGGATCGGCGGCGCATCGGGCCGCGACCAGTTCGCGTCGCTCGCGCGCTGCAGCACCACGAGGCTGCCGGCGGCCGTGGCCTTGAGCGCGACCAGCGCGACGAGGAACGCGACCAGCGGCACCGGGGCGACCTGGTCGAATCTCGGCACCCACGGCTGGGGCAGCGCGAGCCACGGCTGGCGCTCGACGAGCGCCATCGCGTCGGGCACGCCGGTGCCCAGCGCGAGCGCGAGCGGCACGCCGAGCGTCGCGCCGATCAGCACCGCGAACGGCGCCGCGCGCGTTCGGCTGAGCGCGACGCCCACCATCAGCGCGAGGCTGCCGAACACCGCCCCGACCCCTTCGAGGCCGGGCAGCGTCCCGCCCGGCTGCAGCCCGAGCCGCTGCGTGGCGACGAGCACCAGCGCGACGCCGATCAGGATCACGACGACGCCGGCAACCTCGTTGGGGAGCACGACGCGCAGGCGCCGCATCACGAACGTGAGCCCGACCGCCGCCAGGCCCGCGAGCGCGAGCGAGGCTCCCGCCGCGCCGAATCCGCCGCCGCCCAGGCCGACGAGCGAGTACGCGCCCACCAGCGCCGCGGTGTGCGTGCCCGGAATCGGGTAGCCGGATCCGATCGGCCCGCGCCCGAGCAGCTGCAGCGCCTGCCACAGCGCGGCGGCCAGGATCGACAGCGCCAGGAAGCGGGTCGCGTCGGCCGGGTCCGGCGAAAGGCTTCCGGCGACCACGGCCGGGATGACGAAGTAGACCGACTGGATCGCGACGTGCTGGAGCGCCAGGCCGAGCGTCACCGCGTTCGCGGGCGCCTCGTCGAGCCAGTACGCCATGCCGTGCGGCCGCACGCCGGGGCGGTCGAGCGCGCGCGCGAGGTATCCGCTTCCGATCGTCGCGCTCATGCCCGTCGCCCTCCGGGGGCCGCCGTGCCCGGTGCGCCGCTCACCGCAGCGCCGCCATCGCGGCGGCGCGGTCCTGCGCGACGTCGATGATCTTCAGGAACCCGCTGAACTCGAACACCTCGCGCACGTGCGGCAACAGCCCGCACAGCACCAGCCGCCCGCCCCCCTGGCGGGCCTTCTTCGCGAGCACCAGGACCACGCGCAGCCCGGCGCTCGAGATGTACGTCAGGCCCGCGAGGTCGAGCACCGCGCGCCGGCCCGGCTCGCCGAAGGCGTCGCCGATCGCGCGCTCCATGTCGGTGGCGTTCGCGCCGTCGACGCGGCCCTTGAGCGTGAACACGCGTGCGCCGTCGTGGTCCGCGGCGCTGCATTCGAAAGACATCCGTCATTCCTCCGTCGATTCTTCGTTCGCCCCTCGAGGGGGCATCTTCTTCTCGAGCACGATCCGGTTGCCGGCGCCGTGGTGCTCCGCGCGCACGCGGTCCATCAGCGTCTTCACCAGGTGCACGCCCAGCCCCCCCACCGGGCGCCGCGCGACGTCGAGCGTCAGGTCGGGCACCGGCGCCTGCGCGAACGGATCGTATCGCGGCGCGTCGTCCTCGACCGTGACTTCGAGCCGGTCGCCCGCGCACGACAGCCGCACGCGGATCTCGTGGCCGGGTGACCCGCCGAGCCCGTGCCGGATGATATTCGCGATGATCTCCTCCAGGCACAGGTTCACCTTGAACGCCAGGTCCGCCCGTTCCGGCAGCGCGGCGCTCACGGCGGCGGCCAGTGCCTCCAGGGCCGACAGCCGCGACTCGAGCCGATGCTCGAGCAGCAGTTCGTGCGCGGGATCGCCGTTCCCGCGCGCGCCGTCCGCCGTCGGCCGCCCGCCCAACAGAGCCTCCCGGCGGCCGCTCAGGCGCCCCGATACCGCGGCGCGCGCTTCTCGAGGAACGCATTCACGCCCTCGGAGAAGTCCTCGCCCTGCGTGCACAGGACCTGGTTGCGGTCCTCCATCGCGATCGCGGCGTCGATCGACCCGGCGTCGATCGCGTGGCCGAGCGCCTCCTTCGTGAGCCGCAGGCCGAGCGGCGTGGCCGCGAGCATGTCGGCGGCGAACGCGCGCGCCTCGGCTTCGAGCTCGGGCAGCGGCGCGACGCGGCTGACCAGCCCGAGCTGGGCGGCGCGCGGCGCGTCCATGAAGCGCCCGGTCAGCATGTACTCGGCGGCGACCGACGCGCCGACCATGCGCGGCAGGAAGTAGCTGACGCCGATGTCGCACGCGCTCACGCCGAGCCGGATGAACGCGGCGTTCATCCGGGCCTCGGGCGTGGCCAGGCGCACGTCGGACGCGAGCGCGAGCGCGAACCCGCCGCCCGCGGCCGAGCCCTGGACGATCGCGATGATCGGCTGCGGGCCGCGGCGCATCTTCAGCACGATGTCGCGGATCGACTTCTGCGACTCCAGGCTGTCGGTGACGCTCGGCGCCCCGCGCGCACGGCGCTCGCGCGCGGCCTTCAGGTCGAGGCCGGCGCAGAACGCGCGCCCCGCACCGCGCAGCACGACCACGCGTGCCCGCGAGCGCGCGCCCAGGCCGCCGAAGTAGTCGTTCAGGTCCGCGATCAGTGCCGGGTTCAGCGAGTTGAGCTGTTCCGGCCGGTTCATCGTCACCCAGTCGACGCCGGCCTCGTGCCGGACCTCGAGGTGCTGGTACGCCATCGTCTCCTCCCGGCGCGTTCGCGCCCGTCTTTCCCGCAGCGTATCAGCGTCGCGCGACGCGCGCAGGTGCTACATTCCGGGCCGATGGAGCGCACCCCCCCCGAGGCGCCGGCACGCGGGCCCGCGCGAGCCGGCGCCTCGCTCGCGGTGCTCGCGCTGTGCGCGTCGATCGCCCTGCTGTCGCGCGGCGTCGGCGAGACCTTCGCGATCTTCCTGCTGCCGATCGCGCGCGAGTTCGCCACCGACCGCGCCTCGCTCACGAGCATCTACTCGGTGTACATGCTGACGCTCGGGTTCATGTCGCCGGTCGTCGGCACGGTGTTCGACCGGTTCGGGCCGCGCGCGTGCTACGGCGTCGGGCTGGCCACCTACGCGCTGACCTGCGCGCTCGCGTCGCGCGCCGCGACGCTGTGGCAGCTGCACGCGCTGCTCGGGGCGGGCGCGGCGGTCGGTGCGTCGATGATCGGCATGCTGCCCGCGTCCAGCCTCGCGAGCCGCTGGTTCGGCGCACGGCTGTCGACCGCGATGGGCATCCTGTCCGCGTCGCTGGGCTCCGGCATCCTCGTGTTCGCGCCGATCGCGCAGGCGCTGATCGAGCGCTTCGGCTGGCGCGGCGCGTACCTGTCGCTCGGCGCCGGGCTCGCCGCGGCGACGGCCGCCGTGCTCGTGCTGCCCTGGAAGCGCATCGCGGCCGGCTCGCCGGACTCGATGCGCGCGCGCGTGCTCGCGGTTCGCCGCGCCGACACCTGGACGATCCGGCGCGCGCTCGGCACGCGGCTGTTCTGGGCGCTCACGGGCGTCATGTTCTTCACGTCGGTGAGCACGTACGCGGTGAGCGTGCAGCTCGTCGCGTACCTGGTCGAGGCGGGGATCGCGCCGCTGCGCGCCGCGTCCACGTACGGGCTGGTGGGGATGGTCTCGATCGTCGGGATGGTCGGCGCCGGGATGCTCGCCGAGCGCATCGGCGAGCTGCGCGTCGCGATCATCTCCTACGGCGCGACGATCGCCGGCACCGCGGCGCTCGCGGCGGTGGCGAAGGGGCCGCAGGCGCTCGCGCTGGCGGCCTTCGTGCTGCTGTTCGGGACGATGCAGGGTTCGCGCGGTCCGCTGGTCGCCGTGATGTGCGCGCGGCACTTCGCCGGCGGGCACCAGACCGGCATCTACGGCGCGATCCTGGTCGGCATGGGCGCCGGCGGCGCGCTCGGCTCCTGGGGCAGCGGTGTGCTCTACGACCTCACCGGCGGCTACCTGGGCGGATTCGCGCTGTCGGCCGCCGGCGCGGCGTGCGGACTGGCGATCTTCGCGTCGGCGCCGGGCCTGCGCGGCGCCCGGCGCGCCGCCGCGCAGTGAAACCGACCGGTTCGCTTGCGCGTTCGTCCTGTGGCAGGCTATCGGTCACGCGCCCCGGCCCGCGGCCGTCGGCGCATCCCGCCCGCAGCGGCCGTCCGGGCCGCCCGCCGGCGGCCACCACGACAGGAACCCACGATGGACCTGAGCTATTCCCCCGAAGAACTCGCCTTCCGCGACGAGGTTCGCGGCTGGCTCGCCGCCAACCTCCCCAAGGACATCCGCGACAAGGTCGTCGGCTACCAGCACCTGAGTCGAGACGACTACATCCGCTGGCACAAGATCCTCGCCGCCAAGGGCTGGTCGGTGCCGCACTGGCCCGCCGAGTGGGGCGGCACCGGCTGGGACGTCACGCGCCGCTACATCTTCAACGAGGAGTTCGGCCTGGCCGGCGCGCCCGCGCTGCCGGCCTTCGGCCCGAACATGTGCGCGTCGGTGCTGCTGCGCTTCGGCACGCCGGCGCAGAAGGAGCGCTTCCTGCCGCGCATCCGCGACGGCGAGGACTTCTGGGTGCAGGGCTACTCGGAGCCCGGCTCGGGCTCGGACCTCGCGTCGCTGAAGACGCGCGCCGAGCGCCGCGGCGACCACTACCTCGTCAACGGCCAGAAGATCTGGACCACGCTCGGCCAGTACGGCGACTGGATCTTCTGCCTCGTGCGCACCGACCCCACGCTCGCGAAGAAGCAGGAGGGCATCAGCTTCCTGCTGATCGACATGAAGACGCCCGGCATCACCGTGCGCCCGCTGATCCTCATGGACGGCGGGCACGAGGTCAACGAGGTGTTCTTCGACGACGTCAAGGTGCCGGCCGAGAACCTCGTGTTCGAGGAGAACAAGGGCTGGACGGTGGCCAAGTACCTGCTCGGCCACGA
>CAZYHJ010000119.1:0-4047 GCA_964646645.1 uncultured Saprospiraceae bacterium
CCGCTGATCGCATCCTGATAAGCACCTGTATGGAAGAACCCAATGTATAAAGGTTCTGCGTCGTCCTTGTTGGCTACAGGCAGAAATACCTGTTGATTCAGGTCTTCAAAATTGTAGTAATCGGAATGATCGCAACTGATACCGCCAATGTGAACCCGGGTAAATTCGTTGTTCCACTTATTGACAGGCAACAGGATAAATCGTTCATTCAGACCCCATGAATCGGGAATGGTATTCATCAGGCTATTGTCGATCAGATACCACAACTCAGAGTCATTTTGTTGTTTCTGTTCCAATACGGTAAAAATGGTTGCACCGCTTTCTCCAACCGTATATTTACCAAACTCCGTATAGATATCCGGTTCTTCAATGCCTTCCTGCGCACAGGTTGCTTTGATATTGCTGACGATCTCATCGACCATGTATTTGTAATCATACTCGAAAGAGAGATTATTACTGATCGGGAATCCGCCACCAATATTAATGGCATTCAGGCTGGGGCATATTTTTTTGAGTTCGGCGAAGATCTTAAGTGCTTTCTTAAACTCACCCCAGTAGTACAGCGTGTCCCTGATGCCCGTATCTACGAAGAGATGGAGCATGGTCACCTGAACTCTTTTCTTGCGCGCTATTTTTTCTTTGTAATACTTGATCACTTCAGTAGGACGGATCCCTAATCTGGAGGTATAGTAAGCGGATTGCGGTTCCTGTTCGATGGCTACACGAATACCAATTTTAAAAGGACCTTTGATGCGCTCCATCAGATGATCCAGCTCCATCGTATTGTCCAGCACAGGAATTGAATTTTCAAATCCCATTTCGTGGAGTTGTGCTATCCCATCCAGGTACCTTTCGGTTTTATACCCGTTATGGATGAGGTTGATGCTCCTGTCGATGTCCCCGCTCCGGTACAGACTAACGATGAGGTCAATATCGAAAGCTGAAGAAGTCTCGAGGTCAACGTCATAATCCAGCGCTTTTTTAATCACATGGCTGAAGTGACAACACTTGGTGCAATAGCAGTATCGGTACTTCCCCTGGTAATGCTGGTTTTTCATCGACCGGTTAAACCAGTTTTTAGCTTTCTTGATCTGATCACCAATCTTTGGGAGATACGTCAGTTTAAACGGCGTACCGTACTTGTCGATAAGATATTTTAAGGAAATCCCATGGAAACTCAGATCGCCATTGTGCAGATCAAATCCATCCTGAGGAAAATAATAGGTCTGCTGGATGAGGTCAAAGTAACTGTTCTTCATTCTACAGGTAAAGCGGCAGGGGAAAGGTGACCCCCTGTGGGGTCAAAAATATAAAAATCGACGGTCCGCCCCCTTTAAAATATCAACCTGCTTCCGGGCCGGTGGCAGGCGCGTGAAAATTGATCCATTCACTGTAGCTGCCGGGGTACAATCTGGCGAGTTGACCAGTGACCAGATAGTAGCCTAAAATATTGTGGCAGGCTGAAATTCCGGAACCGCAATAAAAAACCGGCGCCTCACCTTCGGCTAGCGGAGCGAATTTATCCTGAAGGAAATCCAGGGGCTTCCACAAACCATCTTCGGTAGTGTTATCCAGGTGAGGAAAACAAACGGCACCTGCGATATGACCCGCAACAGGATCAATCGGCTCGAATTCGCCAAGGAATCTTTTGTAGGCGCGGCTATCCACAAGACGCCCCACACCAGCTTCGATTTCATTCCGAAATGCGGTTAAGCCGGAATTGGGATGGCCCTGAAACGTTCCTTGTTTCGGGGCAGGCCATTGATTATCTGTTTCCTTTCCCGCGGAGACCCATGCCTTGAAGCCGCCATTCAATACAGCCACTTCTTCGTGCCCCAGCCATTTTAACAGCCACCAGGCCCGGGAGGCGTACATACCAGTGGCCTGATCATACGCGACTACCTGCATACCTGGTTCCAGGCCTACGGCACGCATAGCGGAAGAAAAAACTTCGGGGTGTGGCAGCGGATGCCGGCCGGTAGTTCCTTTGATGACAGGGGACGACAAATCGAGATTGGCATCCATATAGTAAGCGCCGGGAATATGATGCTTCAGATATTGTTGTCTGCCGTAATCAGGTGCATCGAGTTTAAAGGTGCAGTCTAATACGACCACCTGTGCTTTTTGCTGGAGTGCGAAAAGTTCCTCGATATTGATCAGCGCTGTATATCCCCTGGAACTCATGAAGTAATTTGTATTTGTAAGGTGTCTATAATTTGTTGGGCGTGATTGGCTGAATCCACCGGATGGATGACGGCGGCTATCTTACCATGTGCATCAATAATGAAAGTGGTGCGATGGACCGCGTCACTTGTCCTTCCCATAAACTCCTTGGGCCCATAGATGTCAAAGGTTTTTGCCAGGGCATTGTCCTTGTCGGAGATGAGTGCGTAGGGTAGGTTGTATTTCAATTTAAAACGCTCGTGTTTTTTAACGCTGTCTTCACTCACGCCAAATACATCATATCCCTGGCGTTGCAGCAATTCATAATGATCCCGCATATTGCAGGCTTCTTTGGTACAGGTTTCGGAACCATCATGGTTGTAAAAAAAGAGGATGTAGGGATGTCCCTTCAGTTGATCCGAATGCAATACACGTCCATCATGGAGCAAAGTGTCAAATGCAGGCGCTTTCATCCCTTCTTTCAAACGCGATGTCCAGGTAGTCCGCATGGGCATTCATTTATAGCGTGAAGGTTTTTTCAAGTACTGTTTCATTTCCACGGTCGTCGATGACTTTAATCCGGAGCTGATGGTCCCCCGGCGGTATTGATCCATCAAAAACGTGGGTGAGGGTGGCGGATTTACCATCCAGCGCCATAAGAATCCACTGATCATCTACCCATGCATCGTAGAGCAACGGTCTGCCACCATCTCTTACACTGAAGTTGTCCGAAATTTTAAAGGCCATTCTGCTCCATCCGGTCATTTTTGGTCCAAAATGAACGGTGGTGATTTTTGGGGGAATGGTATCCGCCATGATCGTGTAAGTACTCAGTTGCCGCACACCGGTACTCAGGTTATTTCCAATCCATGTGGCGCCGCAGTTGACAATACTTCCGTTAGGTTCACAACGGGCTATGAATACTTTATTGGTCAGTGCAGGAGGGACACTCAGGCCCTCGATGTTGACATCAAAATAATAATGAACGGGGATGTCCACCGGAGAAATGGCAAAGTGCGGACTGTAACAATCCAGTCCCTCTGACGGGATCACATCCACCTGGAGTGGAATCTGTTCGTAAAAGGAACCTTTCGGCCAAACGACCTGAATTCCGGGTTTGGAAATGATATTTACTTCGTCCGGCAGCCCCATGATGTCATAGGTTGGTTCAATCGTTTCTTTCACAGGTATTGAAAGATCACGTTGAACGTCAAATTCGATCGTCGAAATATTACCATGGAAGTCGGTCACGTCAAGTGTAATCTTGCGTGTTTGTTCCGGGTTGATATAAATCAATCCCTTATCTACTCCGGCATAATAAATCGGCAACTTATTCCCTTCCAGCGAATGACACCGGTGAAAGAATTTGTTTTGATTGAGTTTCTGGCGATAATCAATGTGCGCATTCAGATATCGGGTTTGTTCTATGGGGATCTCATCAAATGTAAAAGCAAAGGAGGGCTCACCATCTGCTTTGCATTGGACACCGTAGATCCCATTCTGATTGGGAGTGCCGTCATGCATATCGTATGCGCGGACTCCAAAGGAAACTCTGGAGGAAGCCAAAGAAATGGGGTTGGTGAATCCATATTTTCCTGATGGCAATTTGGCAGGTTGCATGACCCTGGAAGTGCCCGCCTTTCCGTTTTCGTCGTATTCGTATACAATCAATTGCTGAATGACAGGCGCACGCTGATCGGCAATGGCATAGCCAAAATGAAGCGGATTGACGGGCACTTGTCCATCTGTATGTCTGATCTCAAAATGGAGATGCGGGCCATAGGAATGACCGGTATTGCCCATGATCCCAATGAGCTGAGACTGTTGGACCGGAAATTTTGACCTGTCCGGGTATAGATCGACTTCAAAGTTTTCTGCCGCATA
>CAZYHJ010000119.1:4147-8424 GCA_964646645.1 uncultured Saprospiraceae bacterium
AAAAATCATGCACCGGATATTTACCGGCATGTTCCGCCATCGAAAGGAAAAGCAAGGTGACAGCGAGGAGTGCGGGAAACTTCAAAGTCATTTTATTCATCAAGGTGATGTCCGTTTGAATGAATCAGCGATTGCATGAGATGTTCTATGTCATGTGCCGCTTTAAAAATAGAAATATTCTGATTGGAGGGCCGGGAACGTATGATTTGGAGTTTTTCCCGGACCACAGGATGGTTGAGGAGTAATTGGTGCGCGGCAATCGACAGGTTCCATTGAAGCCATGCGTCATGCTGCATTTTTCGGGCCTCGCTGACATGCGTGGTTACATTCCTGTTGGTTTTAAACTGCTCAATGGTTGCAAGCAAGTCATTGATTCCTTCACCTTCAAGGGCAGAACATAGTATGGTGGAAGGTGTCCAGCCTTTTCGTAAGGGAGTGAAATAGTGCAAGGCATTTTGGTAATGACTTTTTGCAGCCCTTGCGGCTGGCAGCATATCTCCATCTGACTTGTTCACCACGACGATATCGGCCAGTTCGGTAATCCCTCTTTTAATGCCCTGTAATTCATCACCGCCACCAGGTTGGATCACCAGAATGAAACCATCGGTCAGTTGCCAGGCCATGTGTTCAGATTGTCCCACACCCACGGTCTCAATGAGGATGAGATTATATCCAACGGCAGCCAGCAGCGTGGCCAATTCCACAGTTCGCCTGCCCAATCCCCCTAATACCGCACCTGCAGGACTTGAACGAATAAAGGCTGATGAAGAGTTGGAAAGGTTTGTCATTCTGGATTTATCACCCAGAATGCTTCCTTTGCCCAGTGAACTGGTAGGGTCTATGGTGATAACTCCCACCTTATATCCTTTTTCTATGGCCTTTACCCCCAAGGCCTCAATAAGTGAACTTTTACCTACCCCCGGTGCACCGCTGATGGCTAGTCGGAGAGAATCGTCATTGAGGCTCAATCTTGCTTCACATTTCTCCAACAGTGCCACCGACTCGACCCGGTCTTCCGGTAATTCGCTTTCAATTATGGTCATAGCCTGCCCGAGGGCGATCCTGTCTCCCTGAACAATGCGATTGAAAAAGGTATCCATGTCTCTTCCCATAGCGGATGAGGCTGATTCAGCTATACAAATATAAATAATTTAAGTAAATTGTATTTAGCTGAAAATGAATATTTTAATATGTTAAAATTGTTAACTTAACCCATTAACACCCCTCCGGAAGGCTATTTAACCATTCGATAAGAAGGGCGCGGGGTAAATCGGGGTTTATTTGTTGCATAGCGTACAACAGGATGGTGGGCGGACGCTATTTTGAGAATCCAGGCCAACGTGGCAGAAATTACTCACATCCAACCGCCCACCATTATTTTAGTTAAACGTTGAGTTGGGACCAGATCTTTTCTACCCAATGCCGGACATGGTTATCCAGGCTATAGGCTCCGGCTAGAGGATCCTCGCCTTTGTACATGCCGCTCTCCAGTGAGAGTAAATGGTGAATATTTCTTGACACCCTCCTGTAAAGTTCCGGATCCTTCGACGTGGAAAGCGGCTGGAAGTTCAACCGATGGATTCCTGAGAGCGATGCAGCCAGGCCAGACATTGAGGCCCTGATCAGGAAATGATCATTGTGTTCCTCATCCGATTGACAGACTGAAGTATCCAGATATTTTACGCCGGAGGGCACCTCCTTTCCGGTGATATGCAAGACAAGATTTTGAAAAAGGAAATGCAGTGATCTTGTCTGGATAAGCTGTTTAAAAAACAACGCGTCCGCTTCAAGTTGAAGGACACATTTCGATAAAAAGTACTCAGCCGAAATCCCATTGCGCCCTAAAGCCTTGAGGTCATGGATGATTTGTTGAAACAAACTTGTCGTCTGCTGAATCCAGTTACCCGTAGCAGAAATGCCGTAAACAAATGAGGTATGATCCGGAAACTCCGCCGCCAGGCGTGTGATATTTTCAAACTGATCATTGGTGACCCGTGGACTGCCCATTGGCAAGCGCAAACCAATATTCAGTTGATGAAAATTGGGTTGGTGTAACCACGACTCCAGAGCATTCAGAGGACATTCAATATTTACTTCAACAATGTCGGTCAGTACTCCAGACAAGGATGCATTGAGGTGCTCAAAATATTCAAGACTGGTCTCTATGTGTAATGCTTGTGTTCCGTATGAAAGCGATTGGAGGAGTTGTTTATTCAGAGAAGAGGTCTCGCTTTGCAGGAGAGAAAATCGTTCAGCAAGTATGGGAGGTTGTTGAAACAGATGGGATGGAAGACAAAGGCGTTCTCCACCTATGTCCTCGCTGTGTGCGATAGCATTCAGATATTCTCCATCCCACAATGTTGAAAACAAACTTTCGATCGGTTTTCCTTTAAGGTCCGATTCAATCTGTCTGATCCAGGCGCTCTTGGGAACAGGCTCAAATGAATAGTTCCAATCCTCCATATGGTTGGCAATATTAGCGCATTATCTTTATACGGTGAGTACGAGTACAGATCCTATATACCTGGATTATCATGCTACGACACCTGTAGCCCAGGAAGTAGTAGAAGCGATGATGCCGTGGTTTACGCGGCAGTTTGGTAATCCGGCCAGTCGATCACATGTATATGGTTGGAAGGCTAGTGAAGCCGTTGAGATGGCCCGGGAGCAGGTGGCCGGATTACTAAGGGTAAATTCCAAGGATATCATTTTTGTTTCAGGTGCCACTGAGGGGCTCAATATGGCCATAAAAGGCCTGGCAGAAGTTTCCGTGATGATCGGGAAGCATATTGTGGCTGTAAGTACCGAACACCATGCCGTGCTGGATCCTTTGCACTGGCTGCAGCGAAGGGGGTATGAAGTAACACTCATCCAGACAGATCATGAAGGAGTAGTTGATCCTGATCAAATAAAACAAGCCATCCGGAATGACACCATCATGGTGATCGTGATGTGGGCCAACAATGAGACCGGAGTTATTCAGGACATGAGAGCTATTGGGGCTATATGTCAGGAGGCGGGTATTCCATTGATCAGCGATGCTACTCAGGCGGTTGGTAAGATTCCGGTAAATCCATATGAATGCGCCGTTTCGATGATGGCGTGTTCGGCGCATAAACTATATGGCCCTAAAGGGGTAGGGGCCGTGTGGCTCAATTCCTCCAGATTAAAGGTTAAACCTGCGGCGTTGATCCATGGTGGTGGGCACGAACGGGGATTCAGATCCGGAACATTAAATGTGCCTGGCATTGTGGGATTTGGGATGGCCGCCCATTTAAGTCAAACGCGCTTGAATACTGAAGGTCAACGGATCAGCGACCTCAGAGATTCATTTGAAAAAAGAATGCTGGATCGGGTAGAAGAGATCTATGTCAATGGCCATACCGGTCAGCGATTGGATACCGTCTCCAATATCCGGGTTCGCTATGTGGATAGTCAGTCCGTGATGACCCGTTTCAGAACAAAACTGGCTATATCCTCCGGCTCAGCCTGTAGTTCGGCGAATCCCGAACCTTCTCACGTGCTTTTGGCCATGGGGCTGACGCCAGAAGAGGCTAAGAGTTCGTTTAGAGTGAGTCTTGGCATACCCACCACGGTCAATGAAATAGACCAGGCATGCCAGATCATGGAAGAGGCTATCGCGGAAGAACGAGCCATCAGCCCCGCCTGGCAGATGTTTAAGCAGGGAATTGACCTGACCTGATGAACCGGGGAAAACCAATCGTGGGATTCTGTTGTTATCTTTGCTGACCGTAACTAAATCAGCCTATTGTGTTATTCGTAGCCGACAGCGCAAAAGAAAAAATCCTCGAGATCCTGGGCAGTGAGCAAAAATCACTCTCCGAGTACTTTGTTCGGGTGAGCGTCACCAGTGGAGGTTGCTCAGGCCTATCCTACAAACTTGATTTTGACAATGATCTCAAGCCCACGGACCAGGTCTTTGAAGACAAGGGCGTTCGCTTAGTGACGGACCTCCGTAGTTTCCTCTACGTACACAACACCATCCTCGAGTTTTCAGGAGGCTTGGAAGGCAAAGGATTTTACTTCAACAATCCTAATGCTTCGAGGACGTGTGCTTGCGGGGAGAGTTTTTCCGTTTAAGCATGTTGCTTTCCGCCCTTTCCTTTAGTTAAAAGTAAGCACTCATACTATATGCGACGTAATTTCGGAGTTCGCATGAATCGCATGCTGCCTAAAATTAAAATCAGATTCATTTTAATTAATCACCTCCTATCTGAACAGGAAGCATAATAACACAAGGGACATCCCCACAGATA
>CAZYHJ010000120.1:0-8374 GCA_964646645.1 uncultured Saprospiraceae bacterium
CGGCATTTTTACGAATTAAGCCCCGTTGTTGAATTTCGTTGAGGATAGCCTGCCGCTGGATTTCAAGCTTTCCAATGGTGAAACTGCTGTCGATATCTTCAATAATCAGTTTTAACCCATACCGCTCGTGATAATCAACGTTGACTTTTAGTTTGACGGCCACACCCTGTTGGAGTATATCTTCCGGGGGGATTGGGGATTTTCGCTTCAGGTAAAAGTAAATATTGGCCCACATGGCCGCCTGACATTGCGCGACAATGGTATCCTCTTCCTTTTGGATCAGATCGAGGTACCAATGGCCTCTGGACAGCGAGGCCTGACCAATCTCGCATTCAATCCAAAGAGGCTCTTCGAAATTGAGCGAAAGCACCCGCCGGATGTACTGGTTGAGTTCCAGCAGGGAATATGTTGCCCGGTTGGACATGCTACATCAGGATCAATGATTGTCCTTCAGGACTTCACTGACCAATGCTGCGGCTTCCTGAAGGAGAATGGCGGACTTAACTTTGAGACCGCTTTCATCTATGATCTTTTTGGCGAGATCGGCATTTGTGCCTTGCAACCTTACAATAATGGGAACCTGGATATTTCCTATGTTGTTGTATGCATCCACAACCCCTTGAGCGACACGGTCGCACCTGACAATACCGCCGAAAATATTGATGAGAATCGCCTTAACGGAAGGGTCTTTCAGAATGATGCGAAAAGCATTTTCAACCCTCTTGGCATCTGCGGTACCGCCAACATCGAGAAAATTTGATGGTGAGCCCCCTGACAATTTGATGATGTCCATGGTGGCCATGGCCAGTCCGGCGCCATTGACCATGCAACCTACATTTCCATCCAGGTTGACATAATTGAGGCCATATTCTTTGGCTTCAAGTTCTGTAGGATCATCTTCATTGGGATCGTGCCATGCTTCTATGTCCTTGTGCCGGAACAATGCGTTTTCATCCATTGAAGCTTTGCAATCGACCGCGACGATCTCACCAAAACCATTGATGAGCACAGGATTTATTTCCAGCAATGTCGCATCGCTGTCCACAAAGGCCTTGTACACATTGGTCACGAATTTGGTCATGTTTTTAAACGCATCGCCACTCAGGCCGAGATTGAAGGCGATTTTCCTGCATTCGAAAGCCTGAAGGCCAAGAACAGGATCAACATATTCCTTATGTACCAGATGTGGGGTTTGTTCTGCCACCGTTTCAATATCCATTCCTCCTTCCGTGGAATAAATGATGACATTGCATTGACGGGCGCGATCCGTCAGTATGGACATATACAATTCCTTGCACTGATCATATGCCGGCACATAGGAATCTTCAGCGATGAGTACTTGTCTGACCAGTTTACCTGGACCTTCCATACCCCCCGGTGTCTGTGGGGTTTTCAACATCATACCAATGATATTGCCGGCATGCGTCTTGAGATCATCAAGGTTCTTGGCGACTTTGACACCACCACCTTTCCCTCTGCCTCCGGCATGAAGTTGGGCTTTGACGATGGCAATCGGACTTCCTGATTCAGCCGTGATCTTCTCATATGCCGTGATGGCTTCATCAACATTATGGGCTACAATTCCGCGCTGAATTTTTACACCATAGCGGCTCAGCAATTCTTTTCCCTGGTATTCATGTAGATTCATAAGAAACGTATTGGTATTGAGGTGGCGAAACTAATCAAATTCATGTATCCGGGCAGAGCGGTTATTCCGTAAGCATTGCTTTGGCTTCTGCAAAGGAGGTTACCGGTCGCTTACAAGTTTTGTTTTGACAAACATATATAAATGTTTCGTTTTCAACATATTTATGTTGAAGTAATGGAAGTGATTTTTCCTGTGATCCACCAAGGATAACCACATCGGGTTGATAGGTTTTTAGAAAATCCTTTTGCATGGCTTCATACCCATGACCGACTATGGCTATTTCATAAGGTGGCTTGACTAGTTGTAAAAGCATCTGGCACCAATTACTGTAAAATGAAGGTTGTCCATCTTTTTTAATTCTGGGCCAAACCTTGAGGAACATCGCTTTAGCTTTAGCCACATAATCCTCACGGTATATTAATTCACCCAGCAGCAGGAAATTTCTGGCCATCATGCTGTTCGCAGAGGGGATCACATTATCACCGATATCAATTCGTCTGGCGACGAGAGGGGGATCAAGATCTGAAGTAAAGTACAGCATACCACTTTCATCACCATCAAAATGCAGAAGGACATGATCACTAAATCCTGCAGCTTCCTTCAGCCATTTCTCATCGAAAGTGACCTGGTATAAACTGATCAGCGCCTGAATCACGGTGGCATAATCATCGAGGAAAGCATTAATGCTCGATTTCCCATTCTTGAAATTTCGGTCCAGCCGATATCCGTCCTTCTTCATTTCCCTGAGCAGAAAATCGGCATTACGGAGCGCAAGCGTCAAGAAGGATTGATCTCCACTGTATCGATATGCATCAATCAAACCTTGCAACATTAACCCGTTCCAGGAGGTGAGCACTTTGTCGTCGAGGCCGGGCATGGTGCGCCTGGCCCTTGCCGTCTGCAATTCCGCGTATGTTTTCTTTAGTTTTTGGTTCAACGCTTCCTCGCTGATATTAAACTGCCTGGCTACTTCACTCTTATGCCTGTGGAGTTGTAATATGTTTTGACCATGTTCCCAATTTCCGGCTTCCCGTATATCATTTAGCATGTAAAACAAATCACGGTCAGGACCTGCCGGCAGCAGTGAATCCAGTTCAGCTTTGGTCCAGACATAATATTTGCCTTCTTCTCCTTCACTATCCGCATCAAACGAACTATAAAAACCACCCGAAGGATCCAGCCAATATTTTTCACTGAACGCAATGGTCTGACGAACTACTTCCAGGTAGTCCTGTTTTCCGGTCCAGGCGTATGCCTGTGCATAAAGCGAGATCAATTGACCGTTGTCATATAACATCTTCTCAAAATGAGGAACAAGCCAATTGGTATCCGTGGAATACCTGGCAAATCCTCCTTCAATCTGATCATAGATACCGCCCATCATCATTCTGTCAAGGGTCACCAATACTAGTTGTTTGGCTTTGGCATCATCATACCGGAAAGCGTGGTGCATGAGGTATTGCCAGTTATTCGGCATTGGAAATTTTGGTGCTCCACGCCGGCCTCCCATGTGAGGATCCGTGCGATCCATGAATAATTTGGCCTGACCGATCGCGTCTTCAATGGTATAATCTTCTTCCCCGCTATTGAGCAGACTATCCAGGCCATTGTCACGGACACCTGATACAAGCCTGTCGGCGTAGTCTTCCATTTTGGATGTCTTGTCCACCCAGGTTTTCCTGAAGTAATCCAGTACCTCAAGCCATTTTGTTTTAGGGAAATAGGTGCCTGCCCAAACGGGTCGCCCGTCCGGAAGCGCAAAGGAGTTGAGTGGCCACCCGCAATTGCCCCCTGAAGACAACTGGCATGCCGTCATATACACATCATCAATATCCGGTCGTTCCTCACGATCCACTTTGATATTGATAAAATGAGCATTCATAAAATTGGCCACGGTGGTATCCTCAAAAGATTCCTTTTCCATCACATGGCACCAATGGCAGGAGGAATACCCAATACTGATGAGCAATAACTTGTTTTCAAGCTTAGCCTTTTCCAATGCTTCAGGTCCCCATGGATACCAATCCACAGGATTATGTGCATGTTGAAGCAGATATGGACTGGATTCGTGAATGAGTTTATTGGTATACGGATGGTTCATTTCAGTTGATGATTTACACCCCACCATCGTAAGCATAAAGAAAAAGACAAAGCCGGTGTATGACAGACGCATCAATGGACAGGGTAGAAGCTACATTGGCAAATTTAACCCTTTACCCCGCTTCATTTAAATCCATAAACCTATAAACCCATAAACTCATAAACCCATAACCTCCTAACCTCCTAAACCTCTAAGCTCCTAACCCTAAAATAAAAAAACCACCCCGCGTTGGCTGAGGTGGCCTTCAGATTGGTTTTAACAGATCGCAATGGCGATTTGCGTTACTAGAGCAATTAACATACCAAAAAACAAAAAGCTTGATTTCCGGATGCCTGAAATTAGTGCATCTTTGCGTGTACAATGACCCCTGAAGTGGAAAAATATGATCAGCGCGGAGCTTCAGCATCGAAGCAGGAAGTCCATCATGCGATAAGGAATTTAGATAAAGGGTTGTATCCTAACGCTTTCTGTAAGATTCTCCCGGATGTTGCAGGGGGCGACGCAGATTTCTGCAATATTATGCATGCCGACACGGCGGGTACGAAAACCAGTCTTGCTTATTTATACTGGAAAGAAACAGGTGATATTTCTGTTTGGCGGGGTATCGCCCAGGATGCACTCGTGATGAACCTGGATGATATGGGCTGCTGCGGTTGTCTGGATGACATACTGATCTCCAATACCATAGCCAGAAATAAACACCTGATTCCAGGTGAAGTCATCGAGGAAATTATTGAAGGCACAATTGCCTTTACAGAGGCCATGGGAGAGCGAGGCATCTCCATCAAGCATGCTGGTGGTGAGACGGCGGACACAGGGGATATTGTCAGGACGATAGATGTAGGCATTACCGCTTTTGGCCGTATGCCCCGAAAGGATCTCATCGTCAATCAAATCAAACCGGGAGCCGTGATCATCGGACTGGCATCAGATGGCAAGGCAATTTATGAGGCTGAGTATAACAGTGGTATTGGCAGCAATGGATTAACTTCTGCCCGACATGACATGTTACATCACATGTATGCCGCTAAGTATCCCGAAAGTTTTAGTCCGGAGACAGACATCCGATATGTCTATAACGGTCCGTGGAAATTGACAGATAAAGTGAAGGTGGGAAATGAGGAGATCCATGTCGGTAAATTGCTTTTATCTCCTACGCGAACCTTCCTACCGATTCTGATGCCTGTCATCAGGGAATACCGGAGTGAAATACAAGGTATTATCCATTGTACCGGTGGTGCCTACAGTAAAGTGCTGAAGTTTATTGCACCCAATCTTGCTGTACACATCGAAAATGTGCCACCGACACCTGTTTTATTTGACCTGATCCGTCAAGCCTCAAAAACATCTCTTGCTGAAATGTATAAGGTCTTCAATATGGGGATCCGGATGATGCTTTTTGTGGAGAAGAAATCAGCGCCCGCCATTTTGGACCTCGCTTCGGCTTTTGGAGTTCAGGCCAGTATCCTGGGAGAAGTCAAACGGTCCCAGGAGGCGGCGAAAGTGGTGATCAATACAGGGGATGCAAACGAACCTGAGGTGATATACATGTAGGTGTGACCTGCAATTTGCTTTTTCTCCTGAAGGCTTTTCTACTCTTTAAATTATAAACCTTTACTAAATAAAAACCCCCGGTAATGGACATTACCAGGGGCTTATCGTTTTGTTCAGGTTTGGTTTAATCGAGGACAAAAAGTCTTTCTACAAAACGGCCTGAGTTGGATTCGAGCGTCACAAAGTAAACCCCAACAGGAAGGTCTGCCGTTTCGATGACATGCTGGGACATTCCATGTGGTATAGTGATTTTTTGACTGTTCATCACCTGCCCAGAAGCATTGGTGATTTGCATGGTGGCAGTAAGTGCCTTGGACGTTGATAATGTCAGCCAGGCATTGGCATGATCAGCTACCGGATTGGGGGTAAGGGCATATTCTGCAATCTCCTTGATTTCATTGACCCCCACTCCCGTTCCAACTCTGAAACTTTGGGCCTCTGAGTAACCGGCATCAGTCATTGATTCATTGTAAGGCCATACCTTCCAGTAATAGGTGACGTTGTCTGTCAGCGAACCGGTTTCTGGAATTTCCCATTGGGATGTAGTTACGATTTTCTTGACCGGATTGAAGGTGAAGGAAGAAAAACGATCATAGATGACCAGGTATCTGTTGGCACCCGGAGTGTCTTCCCAATCCAGGAGTATATTCGAACCTCCATTGGTTTCAATACCGTTGATTGGACTGATATAGCTTACCGGATCGACCACAGGAGTGGTATTCGGAACATTTCCCGTCCGTATATATGCCCGCTGAATCGTGAAGAAGTCTGTATTCATCAGGTTCTTCTGCGTCTGGGTAAAAGCATAATCGGCACAGTTGGTGTAATAACTCATGAAGTTATTGGTCATCGGCTTGATGACATCACCATTTTTATCCATAATGCTGTTGTTTTCGTCACAGTCATTTTGGTAAAATAGTCCCAGGTTATAATCTTCAGGCGTGTCACAGATATTATCTCCTGAATTGTTGCAATTGGAACGGTCATGCAGTTCGATCCTTACCGATCCGCCACCTCCTTCGCAAGGCAGGGTAAAATCAACATTGACAGGATTGGTATATTCATCCAGCGTGTATGGGTGACAATCCCATCCATTAAAGGGATGGGCGAGGCTGAAAAAATGGCCAACTTCATGCGACAAGGTCGAAGAAACGCCATTAATTTCTCCCTTCCTTGAAACGATCCAATCTCCCTGAGGGTCATAATAGGCCAGGGTCTGTCCAGGACCTGAACTTTCGATACTGTTGACAATAAAAATGTTAATCGAATTATTGTCTTTTCTGAGATTCATTTGTGTACGGGCAGCAGAAGATCTGGGAGTATTATACACTGCGTCGTTATCAAAATAATTGAAACGGTCGATGTAGAATTTTGATTCCTGATCCGCGTAAGCTTCATTGATATTGGCAATTTGCCGAAGCACATTTTCCTCCTGCACCCTGCCTGCCCCGGCAGATGAAGCTACCAGATGAAATGTGACCGGAATATACTTGACAACACCCCGCTGTATCGAGGTCATAACCTTCTTATTCGCGTCAGTGCGTTCCAGAAGAGTTTCCTGGGCTGTACCACACCACTGGGCAGAAAGGCTCATGGTGGCCATTGCAAAAAGTGAAACAAAGAGAGTTCTTAACATATAGGTCCTTTTTTTTAAAAAACGTCAACAAAGATAACAATCCGGAGGGCCTTCGGATTCCAAAGGATGCCGATTTCTTTTTAGTTTTGCCGACATATTCAGCTTTTCATTGATTTCAAATTTTCCATATGTCTAAAGTTACCGTAGTCGGCGCCGGAAATGTAGGTGCCACCGTTGCCAATGTATTGGCACATCAAAATATTGTAAATGAAGTAGTTCTGTTGGATCTTATGGGTGATCTGGCCAAAGGCAAGGCCCTGGATACCTGGCAGCAGGCTCCGATTGATGATTATTCCACCCGCCTGGTAGGTGGTGGGGATTACGCCCTCACGGCAGGCTCTGATATTGCTGTGATCACCGCCGGCGTACCGCGGAAACCGGGTATGAGTCGGGATGACCTGATCTCAACCAATGCCAAAATCGTCTCTTCCGTTACCAAATCCATTCTTGCCCATAGCCCAAATGCGATTCTGATCGTCGTTTCCAATCCGCTTGACGTGATGACCTACGCCGCTCACGTGGTTTCAGGCCATCCAACGTCAAAAGTGATCGGAATGGCAGGTGTGCTGGATACGGCCCGGTATCGCGCCTTTTTGGCAGAGGCCCTTGATGTCTCTCCAAGAGATATCCAGGCTATGCTGTTAGGTGGTCACGGTGACACGATGGTGCCATTACCACGGTACACAACCGTTTCAGGAATTCCTGTGACTGAAATGATTGATGCCGCAACACTCGATGCTATCGTCGACCGCACCAAGAAGGGTGGTGGCGAATTGGTGCAACTTATGGGCACATCAGCCTGGTATGCTCCAGGTGCTGCAGCTGCTCAGATGGTGACGTCAATCCTCCGCGATGAAAAACGCATTCTGCCATGTTGCATTAAACTTGAAGGCCAATATGGTCTCAAAGACGTATACGTGGGTGTTCCTGTTAAACTTGGAAAGAACGGCATAGAGTCTGTCATCGAGTTGCAACTGACTTCCGACGAAATGAAATTGTTGCATGAATCCGCCGGTCACGTCAGAGAAGTGATGAACGCCTATGACGGCATGGGGTTAAACTAACCGATTCATTTCTTGGATAGACTCGAATTTCTTCAGCACGTCCGGACACAAAACGGAAATACACTTTGGGACTTATCTCACCAAAGCCCGGTTTTGCTTGTTTTTCTCCGTCATTTTGGCTGTGTATTCTGCAAGGAAGCCTTGACGGAGTTGGGGAAACTCCGCGATGAGTTTAAAGACCGGAATACACGACTCGTCCTGGTGCACATGGCTGATGCTGAGACCGCCCGTTCCTTTTTTACCCAATTCGGATTAGAGGAGACCGAGGCGATAAGTGATCCTGAAACGCGTGTTTATCAGCAGTTTGGCCTCGTCAAGGGAGAACTGAGCCAGATGATGGGCATGAAAGTTTGGTTAAGGACCTTTCAACA
>CAZYHJ010000121.1:0-1709 GCA_964646645.1 uncultured Saprospiraceae bacterium
AACGAAGCAGCGATATCCGGATTGGAATCTATGCAGGAGAGAAGAAACTGCAATCGGTGAAAACAAAGTTCCTCGGGCCGTTTAAATAATGAAGAGTGAAAAATGAAGAGTGAAAAAAGATAAGAGAATGACGAATAAAGAATGACGAATAATGAATACCGAATAGTGAATTTAGAAGGTTTGATATTCCACAACTCACGACTCACTCTAGCCCCCTCCGCCCCCTAAAGGGGGGACTCAATTTGCAACAGACATTCATTAACTCACGGCTCACGATTCACAACTGACCACTCACAACTGACAATTGACAATACTATGAACTGGGGACATAAAATACTGATTGTAATCATTGTATTCCTGGTGGCCATGCTGGGCATGGTCTTTTATGCCTCCATGCAGACCAATGAGATGGTGGATGAGAATTACTATCAGAAAGAAATGGCTTATCAGAACGTGATCAATGCCAAACAAAATCTGCTCAATGTGTCTTCAGATAATGTGGTGAGTCAGACCATGATGGAAGTGGTCATCACCTTACCGATCGGAACGTTTGAAAAACTGGAGAAAGGACATATCGAACTGATGAGGAACGATGCTGCAGCAAAGGATGTTCACATGGATATCAAAGCACATGGAAATAACCGATATGTATTTCCGAAGAGTGATCTATCCAAAGGAATGTATAAGGCCAGGGTGAGTTGGGTCAGCCGTGGGGTGGAATATTATAAAGAGGAGACTGTGTTTGTGGAGAAGTGATTGAGCAGAGGGCGTAGAGTAAGAGGGTGAGAGAGTAAGAGAGTAAGAGGGTAAGAGAGTAAGAGGGTAAGAGAGTAAGAGGGTAAGAGGGTAAGAGGGTGAGGAGATAGGACTCAGGAACTAAGAGGTGTAAGAGTGGGTTTTACGGCTTTGGGGAAAGTGAATTCAAGGCGGCTTAACTTCTTAGAGCAAATTGAACTATTGGATTGTAACCTGAATTATCAAGGTAGTGGACACGGTGATCATAAGCATATTGGCGGGGCTGGGCATTGGCTTCTTAGGGAGTTTTCATTGCGTGGGGATGTGTGGGCCGATTGCCCTGGTGCTTCCGGTCAATCATTTTGACAAATGGGGTAAGGCCATCGGCATTGTGTTATATAATCTTGGACGGGCAGTGACGTATGCCTCCCTGGGGCTGGTGTTTGGTTTTCTTGGAAATCAATTTCGCTTATGGGGCTTACAACAAATAGTCTCCATAACTGCCGGATTCTTCCTTTTGCTCTTCCTGCTCTCCAATTTTTCCTTTACCTCGCGTATAAAATGGTTAGCGGCCATCAACCAGCGCGTGCAGCAGGGACTGGGCAGGTTACTCAAATCATCGAATCGCCCCACTTCTTTATTTCCCATCGGCTTATTAAATGGATTACTACCCTGTGGCCTGGTCTATGTTGCCATTGCCGCCGCATTGGCAACAACAGATACCCTGCAAGGTGTTCTACTCATGTTTGCTTTTGGTCTGGGCACCTTACCTGTCATGGCAGGTTTGATGGCCTTTGGACATATGATCTCAGTTACGGTTCGCCAGAAGATAAATCGTGCAGTACCATATATGATTGGCATGATGGCCATTGTATTAATCCTACGGGGTATGAATCTCGGCATACCCTATGTGAGTCCGAAACTTGAAAAACACGCCACTGAAGTCGATTGCTGTCATCGCCCGGGATCTCAGC
>CAZYHJ010000121.1:1809-8143 GCA_964646645.1 uncultured Saprospiraceae bacterium
AATCCAACAAATGACCTGATAGATATTCAGACATGCAGTGAGATCGCTCAACGCTTCTCAACAAAAGAAAGGAGCGTATTGCTTGCCGTAGATAATACTTATATGGGCCCAATATGGCAGCATCCGCTCAAACATGGAGCAGACCTCGTCTTATACTCCGCCACCAAATACATAGGCGGCCATAGTGATGTCATTGCCGGTGCATGTCTCGGATCAGGAGAACTGATCACCCGTGTAAAAACGCTCAGAACATTTCTAGGCAATATGGCAGGGCCGTGGACCGGTTGGTTACTCCTGCGCAGCCTGGAAACATTAAAAGCCAGAATGGACATCCAGGCCTTTAATGCTGAGCGCATCGCTGAATATCTGAACCATCACCCTCAAGTGGAAAAGGTCTATTACCTGGGTAATCTGACCGAGGCGGATGGAAGGTCATTCGAAACCCGCAACCGTCAATGTCTTTCAAATGGGGGAATGATATCGTTCGATATACGGGGTGGAGAAAAAGAAGCGTTTGCCTTCCTCAATCATTTGAAGCTTATCAAACTCGCCGTCAGCCTGGGCAGCACAGAAAGTCTGGCTGAGCATCCGGCCACGATGACGCATGCGGATGTTGAACCGCAGCATAAAGACGAACTTGGGATCACAGAGAAAATGATAAGGTTGTCAGTCGGGGTCGAAAACTTCAATGATATTATCGGGGATATTGATCAGGCATTAGGGTATGTGGATGATGTTGAAAAAGCATCTGAGCACTCCATTATTCTGGCGTCCATCTCTTAGCGATGAGTAGAAATGTCATTTGTCTGACAAATAAGGTTTGCTTATAAAACAATCCTTCCAATTGAGTACAAAAAGCGATTTTTATAGTCTCAAACTATAAAAAGATCTCATGCGCTTATTCTTTATTGCCCTGTTTAGCCTTAGTGCTTTAACAGCCTTTTCCCAATCCCTTCCGGGAGAAATGTACTATTCCGAAGATGGAAAGATCCTGTATACCGGTGGGCGGGCACCTGAAGGTTGTTATCAAAAGGACCTCATCCGAAGCGTTTATCTCGATTTTGGGCAGTCAGACTGGTGGCAGCAACTCACCGCCAACTATGCAAGTGAAACTGAAATCCCTGCCACGATGACCGTGGATGGAATCATATATGACAGCGTAGGTGTTCGGTTCAGAGGCAACACTTCCTATTTTATGATCGGAAATTCGCAAAAGAAATCTTTTGCCATCAGCACGGATTTTGTTCACGACGGGCAAGAATTTATGGATTTTGATAACCTGAAATTTAATAATGCCCACCAGGATGCAACATTCATGCGTGAGGTACTATACTGCCACATGGCGGCCAGACATACCCCGATAGCCAAAGCCAATTACATCGAACTCTACCTCAATGGTGAATATTGGGGCATTTACCCTAACATACAATCCGTCGATAAAACTTTCCTGAAGGGGTATTTTCTGAGTAATGATGGCGCCAGGTTCAGAGCGACTACGGAAGACGGTGGACCGGGCGGTGGCGGTGGTCCCGGTTGGGGGGACGGCACAGCAGGTATGAATTACTTAGGCCCTGATACCACGACATATCAGCAGTACTATGAGTTGAAATCAAGTGATATTGAAAATCCATGGCAAACCCTCGTGGATGCCTGTCACATCCTGAGCACAGCGACGGCAGACAACAAAGACGAAGTCATGGCTGGGATCGATATTGATAAGGCCTTATGGTTTCTTGCAGTGGAAAATATATTCACCGATGATGACAGCTATACAATGAAGGGCAAGATGGACTATTATGTCTACTATGAACCTGAAACAGGCAGGACCACACCCCTCGAATACGATGGCAACTCATCCTTTCAGACCAATGCGGCAACCAGCAATAGCTGGGGCCCCTTCAAGAATGTGACCAATGTCAATTACCCGCTACTAAACAAGCTCCTCAATATCCCGGAATGGAGGCAGCGATACCTGGCGCATTACAGGACGATCCTCAATGAAACCTTTACCACTGACAATGCCAATACCCTAATTGACACGATTGATGCCCGCATACGTCCTTTAGTCAATAACGATCCTAAGAAACTCTACTCTTTCAACCAATATACAAGCGGTGTCACCTCCTTGAAGACTTTTGTGGCTAATCGCCGCAATTTCCTCATGTCGAATGCAGAAGTTGCCCAGGTGGCTCCGCTCATTCTTGATGCGCCTTACACCAACAGTCAATTCGAACCAGGTGTTGCGCCTCTTGCGGATGAAAATGCTTTTGTTCGCTCAACGATTAATTCAACTAACGGCATTTCCAATGTCTATTTATACTATGCTACCGGTTTGACGGGCAACTTCACAAAATCTCAGATGTATGATGACGGGGCCCATGAAGATGGGGTATCGGGCGACGGCATATTCGGGGGCATGATCCCTGGATTTCCTACAGGCACGATCATTCGATATTATGTTGAAGCTATCTCAGCCAATGCGGCTTTGTCCGCTTCATTTCTTCCCACTGGCGCCGAGCATGATGTATTTGTTTACACCGTGCAGGCACCTGTCAATAGTAACGGAGTGGTCATCAATGAAATTTTGGCCAGCAATGACACTGGCGCTACCGATGAGAATGACCAGTTTGAGGATTGGATTGAACTCTTCAACAACAATGATTTTGATGTGGATCTCAGCAATTACTATATCACGGACGATCCATCCAATCTTGATAAATGGCAATTTCCATCAGGCACTATCATTGGTCCAAAGGGATATATGATCATCTGGGCCGATGAAGATCAGGGGCAAGGGCCACTGCATACCAATTTTAAAATATCCGCCAGCGGTGAAGCCATAGTTCTGTCTGATGCTTCACTGAATGAGGTCGACCTTGTTGAATTCGGTGCTCAAACTACCGACATGGGTTATGCACGTGTACCGAATGGAACAGGTGATTTTGTGATTCAGGCTCCAACGTATAATGCTAACAATGAATCCTCCACTGCTATTCCTGAAGTTAGCCTGGTTGAGCTGGTCTTCTATCCTAATCCAACAGCGGATGTAGTGCATATACAACTGAGTGAAGTCAGCAAAACCTATCCATATGCGCTTACTGATCTGCAGGGAAAAACAATTGCATCCGGAGTCCTCTCTGGAAGCGAAAGGACCATATCTCTTCGGGAAATAGCCAACGGAATGTATCTGCTGCGCGTTTCAGGTTTCACGCCCGGCAAAGTGCTCAAGTTCTAATCCTCAGCACCATGTGACTGAATTTATGATACTTTGTCTATGCTAAAAACCGGTGCCTGGCTTGAGGCTCCGGTTTTTTTTTATAAAAAATTGACCCGAATCAAACGGATACCTATTTTCACAAGTTCAAACGGTAAGTCAAACCCCGGGAATCATGATAAAACATACACTTTTACCTGTCCTTTTCCTCCTTCACTTCGTCATTGGCCATAGTCAACAGCCTATCATTTGCGGAAACTCGGTTTTTTCAGATATCGTCAAAAAGAATTACCCTGATCTTGCCGAAGCTTTCCAAACCACATTTGATGAAGCGTTGAATCGAAGTTCACGTGGACAGGATCCGCTGACAGTAAATGTCGTGGTCCATATCGTTTGGAAAGAGGAAGCAGAGAATCTCGCCGATGAAATTATCCTGGACCAGATGCGGATCCTCAATGAGGACTTCAACAAAATGAATCCGGATGGAGCTAACCTGCGATCGATTTTCCAACCTGTTGCAGGGGATGCCGGCATCCGGTTTGAACTCGCAGATATCGTGAGAGTACAGACCGATGTTGAATTCGAAATAGATCTTCAGGGAAGTAATTTGCTACCGGAAGTAAAGCATACTGAACTTGGCGGCAGTGATGCGTGGAACAATGACCTGTTTCTCAATATCTGGGTGTGCAAGATTCAACCGCTGACCATTTTTGGTTTAGAGATCGGGCAAATTCTTGGCTTTGCGTTTCCGCCAAATAATTTACCTAATTGGCCGGCAGACTCAGGAGCCCCCAATCTAAGCGAGGATGGCGTGGTCATTGATTACCGTGTTTTCGGAAGCAACAATCCAAATGGCATTGACATACCGGGAGGAGGTGGTGCATTGGTAGTGAACGGCAGGACTCCTGTGCATGAAGTAGGACATTACTTTGGCCTCAGGCACATCTGGGGAGATGGTGGAATTCTGGGACCAAATGACTGCGCTCAAAGTGATGGTATTGACGACACCCCTTATGCCAATGCCCAATCCGCATTTGACTGCGACACCAATAAGAATACGTGTTTTGTCGTGGAACCACATTATAACGACGATGTGCCTGATCTCGTGGAAAACTTTATGGACTATGCGAGTGAGGATTGTATGAATATGTTTACGCAAGGTCAGGCTGATCTGATGCGGAGTGTCCTGCAGGGACCTCGCAGTGGTTTACTCCAGCCTTTTTCGGCACTTCCACCATCTGGCTTTTCAGCCGGGTCATTTCAAATCATTCCAAACCCAGTTTCCGGCCCCTTCCATATTTCCTTTGATGTGATGGAGTCTGCTGACCTGAGTTTTATCCTTACTAATGCCTTAGGAGAGAAAGTGACGGCCATTTCCACTCGTCATTTTGAAGCAGGAAAACACTCAATTGAATGCCCTGATCCAAATTTGCCCCCAGGCATATATTTCCTGACTTGTGTGAGCCACATGGGTTCCGCCTCAACACGCCTGATGATGGAATAACCCAACCTTCAGGCTATGGATTTCCTTGATTTTGGAAGCGAAAGAGGTACTTTTTTCTCTTAAATTTAACATTTGTTAAAAATAATTTGCATTACAGGCGACAGTTCCTTACCTTTAGAGAACTCACCTACACACCCATATTGTGAAAACTTTTGAGGAGCATATCCAGACAATTTATCCACTGTCAAAGCAGGCTGTCAAGGATTTTCTCACGATATGCACCCCTTTGACGGCTAAAAGAACTCAATACTTCAGCCGATCGGTGCTACCTGCCAGACCATTTATTACATCAAGAAAGGAGCACTCAGGGTGTATTATCTCAAAGGACATGTAGATGTCACTGAAAACCTGGAGTTTGAAGATGCTTTTGTGGCCCGCGTAGAGAGCCTGGTATCCGGCAAGCCCTCAAGAAAAGGAATACAAGCCATTGAAGACTCAGAACTGATCGCCATCAATGTCCCACTGTTAAGGACATTGTATGATAAACACGTTGACATTGAACGACTGATCAAAAACATATTCCTGCAGGAATTCCTTGAGATTATTCAGCGCATGGAGAGCTTTCAGTTTAATTCGGCCGAAGTGCGTTGCAGCAATTTTATTCAGGATCATCCGGATGTTCTGAAGCGTGTCCAGTTGAAATACATCGCTTCCTTTCTCGGCATTACGCAGGTCAGTCTCAGCCGCATTCGCGCCAAACAGGTTATTTATCCAAAGTAAATTGCTTTTCAGCCTTATCTCCAATACCTTACCATGAAGATTCAGGTGTTGTCTTAATGACTTCGTCACACCTCAAATTCTAATGGAGAAAGAAAACATTCGACTTGGATTATCTGAAAACCGTTTTCAATTTTACCTGCTGGTTTTAGTCAATGCCTTTGTGGGGGGTATGGTGGGGATGGAAAGATCCATCCTGCCGGCGCTTGCAGAAGAGGATTTCGCATTGGCCGCCAAAACGGCGATCCTGTCCTTTATCGTGGTGTTTGGCATCACAAAAGCCATTTCCAATTATTACGCCGGAACATTGGTCGGAAAGTTTGGTCGGAAAAAAATCCTTATAGCCGGTTGGTTATTTGGACTTCCGGTTCCCTTATTGCTCATCTATGCGCCGGATTGGTCCTGGGTCATTGCCGCTAATGTATTGCTGGGCATCAACCAGGGACTGGCATGGTCGGCCACGGTCATCATGAAAATTGATTTGGTTGGCGAAAAGAAAAGAGGGTTGGCCATGGGGATCAATGAATCCGCCGGATATGTCGCTGTGGCACTTATGTCTTTTGCCACAGGGTATATTGCCGGTGAATATGGTGTGAGACCTTACCCCTTTCTTATTGGCTTAGGCATGGCCATTATCGGATTATTGGTTACGATATTTTTTGTGCGTGACACGACATCTCATGTACGGCATGAAACATCATTTAGTGTCATGCCCCGGTTAAAAAATATTTTCAAAGAAACGACCAGGTTGAATAAAAATCTGAGTTCTGTCACGCAAGCCGGATTAATCAACAACCTTAATGATGGGATGGTATGGGGATTGTTCCCCATCCTTTTAACCGCTAAAGGATTCAGCCTGGGTCAAATTGGATTGATTACTGCTGTCTATCCCGGTGTAT
>CAZYHJ010000122.1:0-7713 GCA_964646645.1 uncultured Saprospiraceae bacterium
CACGAACCATTTTTCTACCCATTTGATCTTGAAATCACCAAATATAGTTAATTCCGATTCAGTGCGTTCTTCTATATTAGCCATTTCTAACCAACGATATTCGAGTGATTGTAGTTTTTTTGGAAACCACAAGAATTTTCTAACTATTCTTGAATCACCAAGTTCCGCTTCTTTTTTTGCAGGCCATCTCATAATATATACTCCACAATAAATTGTTTTGCTACCCACTTATACGGTCTCTTTTCGCTTCCAAAAAGATCATACCAAGCATTATAACCATCTTCGAATCTTTCTTCAATGAATGCAGATTCTAACCACCTACATTCATTATTTAACCACAATGGAAACCATAAAAATTTCCTAACTACTCGATTCTCACCATATTTTACACCAGTATCAGGACAAATATAGGCATAATCAATATATTGTTTTGGCGTGTAGCATTTCATGATTTTTCTCATTGGTTGTTTCTTGATGTTGGGATAATTATACAGTTCGAACCCAATCTTGTCAACCAGTTTTAAGAAATTTTGCCTTCATTTTTTTGAGTTTTTTTGTATATTTATCAACAAGATACTTATAATTTTCTTCTTCTGGGTACCTTGAAAGAATTGAAACTGCATCTTTACCATCATACAAACAAACGTCTAATTCTTCGATTTCATCTTCTGTAATTGGTTTATGTTTAATAATTTCATCAAACCGATCAAAAGCTTGATACATAAAATACCAAACAGCAAATTTAATAGTGTTTTGTTCTGAAACTGATAATGGTTTCATAAAAATATTACTATTATTGGTGTTATTAGTTAAACCACCATAACAATCAGAGAAATCAAGAGTATCTCTAATTCGTTTAGTTTGTTCTATCATTTCATCAAGTTTTTCTTCAGATAATCCAGTATTATTAACTGGACTTTCTCTCACTTCAGTGCCTAGTGGAAAGAACATATTTAATATCCTATTATAAAGTTATACCTTGATGTTTCCACCAATATATAGCATCATATGGTCCATTTGCAACAAAAAGACCAATAAATGTAATAATTAGTCCTAGATAAATTATTGGTAAACATATTAATGTCCATCCAATTCTAAAATATGGAATGAGATAATTATATGGTAGGACCAGCCAACTTAGCGTTTTATGAATCATATTATTACTCTGTTAAATATCGTTGTTTGTAATCATATAAAGAATCAAGGAGATTGTATAATAACAAAATATCTTCTGCTTCTTCTTTTGTCCTAAAAATATCGTCACCAGCTAATACTCCATGTCCAGGATAACCTTTTGGAACTTTATATCTAAAATGAAGAAATGGTATATTATATAATAGAAAGAATGTAAATTTATTCCACCAACCAATTTCATAACCTTGTTCATGTGTCCAATAATATACAAAAGAATTTTTGACGGTACTTTTATACACTTCATCAATAATTGCTGGAACTACTTTTCCGTGAGGATTATTATAATATACTACATCACCAACCTCAAATTCTGGTTTAGTGATATCATAGGTATTTTCTATTTCTAAAATTTGTTGTTCCACTTGGGATTTTAATGTATTAATACTTTCGGTTATAGTTTCTAATTTAATATTATTCATGGTTATTGTTATTACGAAATCTTAGTTGTTGATGATAGTGTCCAAATCTATAAAACTTTGAATCACATTTATTGATATATTCTTCTTGTTTATATCTATTTTGTTATTGAATTTAGTTTGTTTTCAATTTCTGTATTTTGATGTTTTATTTGTTGTTCAAAAATACTAATAATATTCATGATTTGCATTTTAATTATCCTGAAGTTTTACCGTAATATTTTTACCACTATTAGAAAAATAATGTTTTTGACCATACCTACACCATTTTGATTCACTAGTATTGATATAATCTACTTTTTTATAACCACATATAATATCCATTTCTACTATCCATTTTTTGAAAAATTTTCCTTGGTGTTCAATATATAAAATAGGAACATTATGCTCTGGTGCAAAAGAAATTTTCCATCGTCCAGTTAAATTTAAAAGTTTATAGTGTATAAAATAATTACTATCATCTTTAATGTAAAAATATTTTTCATTCATTTTAATTTTCCCAATTATTTGAGATTGTGATATAAACACAACCAATTAAATACAACAACAATATAATATCTATACTAACAAATGTATAGAAAATAAACTTTATTTTGTTGGTTGTCTTATCCAAATAACTAAGTTTTAATTTAGTTTCTTCATCAAGATAATAATTAGGATCAATCATTTTATTATATACAGATTATTTTGATTGACAAACACAACAACGATTTATTTTCGGTTCACCAGTGCAATGATCATAACCGATGATAGCCAGTCCAACAAATGCTACAATTGTTACAACTAACAGTATTAATTTTAAGAATAATTCCATATTATAAATACCCCCAAAAAACTATCTTTAACTGTTTCGATTTAATTTCGACCATTTATTTTTCATTAGTATATTATTCATTACCAATAACCTTTATCTTCTCCAATTTGTTTAATTATAGTTTGTATATGCTCAAATTCCTTCATACACTTTTGGTATTTTTCGAAAAATTCTTCAGAAACATCATTATCTTCTACAGGAAGAATATTATATAAACACATTTTATACATTGGATCTAATTTTGTTTCATATATCCTAATTTTCATATCTGTTCCTTAAAGATTTCTATAAGTTCTTTTTGTAATTTCTCGAATTTATTCATAATATTTACATATTTCTTATAAAATTTCGAATCAATTACTACTTTGGGATCAATTTTGCAAATACCACCACAGCGAATAATATAATATTGATAATTAGTGGTTTGAACAACTATCGCATTTTTTTCTGGCTTATCTGTATTCATGTAATTTTCTCTTATACGCTAAGAATTATTATACAGATTTTAGAGGAAGATGTCAAGTAAAATCAAATTCTAATTGTATTGGAGCATCTTTTTCTGGACAAACTGGAATTTTATCTATATTATCACAATGATGCTCTATGCAAAAACTCCAAAGACACTTAGTACATCCTGGACCATTATGAATGCCATCTTCATACAAAAACATATCCAAATCTCCACGAGAAGTCATGAATGGAGTATGACCCTTTTTGACTAATGCATCATACCAAATTTTGTCTTTATCATCCATATTATTATTTTCTCAATTATTGTCTTTATTTTCGAAATCAAATTCTAATTGTATTGGCCCAGAACATTCAGAACAATTTGGCATATTTCCAGATCCAATACAATGATTACAACAATACCAGTAACATTTATAACATCCAGTACCAGTAGTAACACCATCTTTATGTGTTATAATAGCGGGTGAATGTCCTAATTCTACCAACCGTTCATAACATTTTTGATTGATATTTAGATTATTTTGGAAAAATTTTTCTTCATGATGAATAGAAAAATAACCACATGATAGTCCAAATGGTTTTTTATTGTTTTTTAAATTATCTTTAAGGACATTCATGGCTAAGATGTTCTTCTGATATACAAACAACACCAAAACAAGGTTTGCCATTGTTATCAAACTTTGGTTGTTCTAAACAGTAATAGCCATTTATGTCGTATATATCTTTACGAATCAATTTTAAAGTTTGTCCGGTAAAATCAACATTAAATGCTAAATTTACGTTTGGAAGAACTATATAATATTCATTCATAATATTATTTAGAATCTACTTGTGAAATTGAATACTTAACACATTTTTTCAAAACTTTTCGGAAACTACCATACACGGTGATAGTTGGTGTATAATTATTGTTTGGATATAAAAACCCATCCCAAATATCATCATCTGAAATATTAGACATAGCAGCAAATACCTTATCATGCGCAGTAAACCTAATGTTGCTTGGCGCATCATGATGGTACATAACAATACCAAATTTGTCCATCTTGTTTAATAGTTTCTTTAGTTTCATTTTGATTCTCATTAAATTCTCATTATAAAACAGGATAATCTTTTTTAATATAGCAATTAAGTTAAATGCGGAAATTATCCTTATTAGTCAATAATATTATCAGAATAGTGTGTTAATTTTGTTTTACAAGATGTTTAACAAATCTTGTTTTTCTTACATAATTAGAGGTTTTTCGTCTATTAGTGGTAAGAACAATATAAGTATTTGGGTTGCTGTATCTATTCCTAATTACTGATTAAGTTGTTATTGTACCCTATTTAGTTCTACTTGTCAAGAGTCTTTGTTGGGAATAATATTATAAGTTTCCCAATCTGTTAGCCAATATTGAAAATAATTAAAGTATTTTTCTAAATTATTTTCTTCTTCAGTGTCATTAACCGTTTCTGTGTAAACTAATTCACCATTTTGCATCAAAGCCATTCTTACATTTATGGTCCGTGATTCTGGTTTAATTCGATATTCGTAATCATTAAATTTTGGTATATAATTTTCAATATTAATGTCAATGTCATACCATTCTTTTATGCGGCGAACTTGAATTGTTTTACCGTCCTTTAATGCCGTCAAAACCTCAATCATATAATCATAATCAGTGTTATTCATAACATTCGCCACTTACTTTATTCTCTTTAGAACAAATAATTAATCCAACCAGTTAGCCACTTTCTAAAATAGATACATTGAGTTTCTAATTCGCGTTCTTCATGTTCATTATGTACTTGCTGTGTATAATAGCCATTTTCGTTTAGCATAAGGGCAGTTTTTGCATAGAGCATCATTGTTGTTGATGGTTTAATTCTCCACACATAACCCTCATCATCTGTAAATAATGATGCATATAATTCAGTCTGATTATTTATATCTAAATCTGTCCATTCTTTTAATTCGTCAGACTTAAACCCAAAAATTTCTCTAAATTGAACCTGTTTCCCATCCATTAAGGCTTGAATAACATCTTTCTTCATGATTTTTCCGCTTTAGTTAATGGTTTATATTATACGCTTTTCAGATGATTTGTCAAGAAGTTTTTTATTTGGACCAAAATTTTAGAAAAGATAAATAAGAGAGTCAAGAGATGGATATTAGTAGTATCCATCCCTCTAATCACAATCTGTTATAAGGAGTAACAAATTATGCCTACTACTATTTATCCCGATAAAAATATATCACCTACTTGCCTCTATATTAAACAACACTCTATCACCGGACTCAAATATTTCGGTAAAACTAAACAAGATCCTTACAAATATATAGGTTCTGGAACACGATGGCTCAACCATATTAACAAACACGGAAAAGAATTCGTAGAAACTCTATGGGTATCCAACCCCTATACTGATGCCAAATTAATTAAAGAAGATGCCTTAAAATTTTCAATTGAAAATAATATTGTTATTTCTAATGAATGGGCCAATCTTAGACCAGAAAATGGTTTAGAAGGTGGTTATAATAGTGGTAATTTAAGTAAAGAAGGTCTTGAAAAATGTCGAGAAGGTGGATTTTATACACGAGATAATAAACTCGGTATTTTTAATTTAACCCCTGAAGAGCGCAGATTAAATGGTCTTAAAACACAAATCATAATGCTCGAAAAGTATGGGGTTAAATCACAATTCGCAATCCTTAACACAGACCCAGAATTCGTCGCTAAACATAAAGAAATATATGCAAAAATTGGCCATCAACAAGGCGAAAAGAATAGTCAATTCGGTAAAATGTGGATCACTGATGGCATAATAAGCACCACAATTAAAAAAGATGATATTATCCCAGATGGTTGGCGTAAGGGGAGAATTATGCCTAAACCAAAAGTATAATATAAACTCAATAGCACCATACTGAATTCGGTGCATTGAGTTATTAATTGGTGGGCCGAACTGGGTATGATCCAGTATTTGTCAAGTTATGAGCTTGGGGTTTTATCCGTTTAAACTATCGGCCCTAAATATTTTTACTTCTTATAAATCTTTGCTACATAATCCGAAATTGTTTTATTAGAACCAAATCTTACAAAATCTCCTTCTCCAAGATATTTCTTATCTTTCCACGAATAAGCGGTAGGATCATAGTATAACATTGCCGCAGTCCCTATAAGTTCATTACCATTTTTATCTTGATAAATCTTAGTATTACCAAATGTGTCAAAATCATCTTGACTATACCAAATATGCATATCTTATGATTCCTGAAGAACAGTGAGTATAGTCTTCCAAAAGATAATAAGCTCTTGAATTTCTTGAAATTTAATATCAAGATAACTAATCCCAGAAGTATTTAGATAAGAATTAATCTCATCAATTTCCTCTTGGCATGGAAGTTGATTTTCCAATGCTGATAAATCTTGTGGCATAACTTTGTTCCTATAGTTGATTTTGGTATTATACATGATTTTAAGATATTGTCAAGAAATTTTTGCTGCTATCCAAGAAACATTATCATTTGTGTGAATATATAAATTAAACCGATTATCCGCCCAAGTAAAGTTATAAGTGGTTAAACATATTATTCATATTATTCTCCATCTATTAAGAATATCAAGTGATGTTTTAATTATTAATTCGCCATTTGATGTTGGAATTTTTATTATATAAATTTTCGAATAATTCTCTATCTAATGAATATAATTCGTGCCAAACTGCATGTTTTCCCATACCTTTATATTGTATATGTTTACCTTTCAAAATAGCGCGAATAATTTTATTCTTTTTCTTCATGAATATACTCTAACAGTTCCATTTAATAAATTTAGTAAATGTTCTTGAACCTCATTAAGTTTATATTGTTTGAATTTAATATCAGACTGTAGTTCTTGAATTTTTTGTTCATGGTGTTTAATCATAGCAGGAATAGAACGCTCTTGCCCTTTCCTAATAAATCTTAAATTTTGTGTAGAATTACTATGAGTAAGATCAATAACATCATCATAAAATTCTTTAGTATCGGTTAATAATACCAAATCATCAAGATTGGCAATAAATTCTAAATTTAATTTGTCTTCAGCATCTTTCAAAGACCATTTACGACCATCTGAAAAGTATCTTTCTGGTGGCCATCCCCAATAAGTATCTACCAATTTATCATCTATAACTACTCCAATTTGAGTAGTACACCAATAATTATTTGAATTATGGTCTTTGGGATCTTTGTATGACCAACAATAGATATCAAAATGTTTCATAATTTTTCAACTTCCTTAACGTTTTACAATTGTTATTTCTTTGGATAATCTTCGGCAAATATCCAAAAACGCACACCAAGTCGTTGTTTTCCGTTATCCCATCGATATGTGGGAAATTCTTTCCATATAAGATCAGAATTTTCTAAATAATCCCTCATAGATTTAATCGCAGCATCAGGTTTACCTCGGTTTGGGAGCCAACACTCAAAAATATGAATATCGAAAAAATGATAAAGATAATTATATTCGCAAATCCAATGTTCTCTACCCGATTCAAAATATACACCCATACAATTTAACCAACCGCGTATGGCTTGTTCCCAGTGCATAGTTTTAGTAGGTTCATTCCAAAGAAGTTTCATTATATATGCCTTATCTTTAAAGTTTGGAGTATTATTTTCTGATATCGATATCGGGTATAATTGCCATCGGTTTGAAAACTACTCGATACTGATATATATTTACTTTAGAACCTTCAACTTGCTCTGCAAAATAGGTAACATTATCTGATAGTCCAAGAAAATGTTTCTTATATTCGTTGATACCAGTTTTACATGTTACTGCAACA
>CAZYHJ010000123.1:0-7610 GCA_964646645.1 uncultured Saprospiraceae bacterium
GATCCCGATTCGTCAAGGATAAAAATGATATCCATATCCTGGCACAAAGCCGTTAGATCAGGATTAGCATTATTATTGGGATAGGCACAATTGCCAGTCGTACCATTGCATTGCGTACAATAGTCCGTTGGCTGAGCCATCAGCGATGGCTGCATTCCAAACACAGTCATTAGGCATAACCCGATAGTTAATCCCAATGACCTGAGAAAAAAACGACTTAGTCCTAGCGATAATGGGTGAGAAATAGTAAGCCGGGATGTCCAGTGGACCTTGGTTATTCTCATTTGTCGTTAGTATGTAAATTCTCTTTAGTTGTCCATACCCACAATGCTAAATGCCTGTGGACAAGGTGCAACAACCTTGCCAAAAATCCTTCCCGGGGTGGTTATGCAAAGAGGCGAGAAAAAAGAATCGAAGATCCGGTTCAAAGGGAATCTTCGATCGAAGGCTCAGGAAAGAGCCCAACGCTCTACATCACATGCAATAAATGATGTAGCACGAATGTAATAATCTAAATGTCAAACTACCACATGTATAACATATATTAGTTTAACATATATTTTCCTAAGTACTCAATCCATTAAGACTAATAATATTTTAAGTGTTGAAAATATAATGCTTACACATATTAGTTTTTTTACTATAAGCTCTTCCCTTAATGGTAAACCACGAATTCTTTTTTTCAAAAATCATTCCGAAATTTTCACACAAATGCAATAAATCAGGAGTTCTTAAATGGAAATACTTTAACCCCAGGCAATGCGACGCTCCTTCGTAAGTTTGCATAACGCTTCAAATTCAATTCCGTGGAAAAAGCAATACTCATCATTCTCGACGGCTGGGGCCTCAATCCTGATCCAGCCATCAGCGCCATTGAGGCCGCCAATACACCCTACTTCGACTCGCTCTGGAACCAATTTCCTCACGCCACCCTGATCACCCATGGCGAAGATGTCGGCCTCCCGGATGGACAAATGGGTAATTCGGAAGTAGGACACCTGAATATCGGAGCAGGGAGAGTGATCTACCAGGAACTCGCGAGAATCAACAAATCCATCAGGGATCACGAACTCGATCGCAACCCCACGTTACTGCATACGCTCTCTGAAACCGCTGGCACAGTGCATCTCATGGGCCTGGTCTCTGATGGAGGCGTCCATTCCCATATCGAACATTTGCTGGCGCTCGCTAAAATCTGTAGAAAAAATTATGCTGGCAAAATCCGCATCCATGCCTTTACAGATGGACGCGATGTGGATCCAAAAAGCGGACTAGGTTTTTTAAAACACCTGATCAAGGAAACCAGGGCATTGGATATACCCGTAGTCAGCGTCGTGGGAAGGTATTATGCCATGGACAGAGATAAACGCTGGGAACGCACAAGACTTGCGTACGATATGCTGGTGCACGGCAATGCCCGGCCCGTGTCCGATATCCCTGCTTATATGCAGGAATCCTATGATGAAGGCATCACCGACGAATTTATCAAGCCGGCCATGCTTACAGATCATTCAGGAACTCCGTTGAACACCATACAAGACGGTGACACGGTGATCTTTTTCAATTTCCGAACAGACAGGCCCAGACAATTGACGGAAGTACTGAGCCAAAAGGAATATCCTGACCATGAAATGCATCCACTCAATATCAGGATGGTGACGATGACACCGTATGATGCCTCCTATCAACATATTGATACCCTTTTCCCGGAATCAGATATCACCGGCACCCTCGGAGAATACCTGGCTGCATTAGGAAAAACACAATTGCGCGTAGCCGAAACAGAAAAATACCCACATGTGAGTTATTTCTTCTCAGGCGGACATGAGGCGCCTTTTCAGGGAGAATCAAGATTGCTCATACCCTCTCCCAAAGTGGCAACGTATGACCTTCAACCTGAAATGAGCGCGCATGAAGTCACTGAAAAAACTTTGGCGTTTATTGCCAATCATCATCCTGATTTTATTTGCCTCAATTTTGCCAATACGGACATGGTCGGTCACACCGGTGTGTTTTCAGCGGCAGTAAAAGCGGCAGAAACCGTAGACCATTGCCTCTCGAAACTGGTCCCGCTCTGCGTTGAAAAGCAATATGCCATTATCATCATTGCTGACCATGGAAACGCTGACATCATGATCAATCCCGATGGATCACCCAATACCGCACACACCAAAAATCCCGTACCGGTGATCTATGTGGCCGCCGATGCACATCAATACACCTTGATGGATGGACGACTGGCTGATATCGCTCCTACTATACTGCAGGCTATGCAACTTAAAGCGGCCCCGGCGATGGAAGGCCGTATCCTGCTCCAACCTGTATAAAAATGTCATCGCATGTGATCTCGGCCTATTTGGTTAATTTTACCTGATAACTAAATTTTCAACAATTTAAATCAACCAATTATGAATTCCCTACAAAAATTACTGGTTTGCGTATAAATGGGCGGACTGATCATCGCTTCTCCCGCTTGCAAGGATGACGATGATGATCCTGTAAACTGCAATTACTTAACAGAAGTGCAGGACGAACTGGATGCCGTCACCGCCGCAGCCAACGCCTATAGTGCCGATCCCACCAACCCGGCAAAATGCCAGTCATTTGTTGCTGCCTACCAGGATTATCTGAATGCGCTCGAAGACCATGTGGAATGTGCTGCTACTGCAGGCCAGGAAGATGAATTACAACAAGCGATCGATGATGCCCAGGCCTCTTTGAATACGATCCAATGCTAATGATGCAAGATCATGTATAAATAAAAAAGGCCATGCGTGCGCATGGCCTTTTTTATTTCCTCATTACTTAAAATCATTCACCCTGAACATCCACTTGTCCCTTGGCCGTCAATATCCCTGAACCTCCGTTGAAGATCAGATAATCCGTGATCGGCAATAATGCATTCCGATCTACCTGCAGATCCCACAAGGTCAAACTACCGTAGTTGTCAAACGCAGCACCCGGAAATCCACTCAATCCACTGATGATATTCAAGCCCTTGAATTCAACATTGATTCCGTCCTGAATCCTAAAGGCCCCGCTGACAAACGACTGAATGGTGACCGGAGGCATCAAATCCGAATGGATAAACAAATGCTGATTGAACTCCAAACGGCCCGAAGTCAACGTCAAGGTCTGCCCAGCTAATAAAGGATGGAATTTGATCGTATCATTTTCTTCAGCACAATCCATCATATACCTCAGCGACCCGGGGACATCATCCTGCGTAGTGGTCACCAACCGGCTGCATCCGGAACTCTCAATAAAATAATTACCCGCATCTGTCTCTCCGTTGGTAACCGTTACCGGAATCGTATCATTCAATTGATTGGTGTTGGGCACCAGATCCGCATCATTCGAAATGTCAAAATCCTTTATACTCGTATAATTGGCAGGCTGTACTTCTAACACCACATAACTACCAATATTCACGGGTTGAAATACATAAAATCCCGAAGCATCCGTATAGACTGTTGAAACATATCCACCAGGATCAGCTATTCCGTTCGTATTGTTATCTGTATATAGCTGAAGTTCTGCACCGGGTATACCCTCTATAGGGTCAGGATTCTGATCGGCGTCAAAATCTTCAAATACATAACCGGTAATAACCCCTGGCGCCGCAACCTCAGTAAATACATTATCCGCATCCAACTCACTCGCTTCCACGGTCACTGGAATAATGTTGTCGTTGGTATTGATATTGGCCACAGAGTCAATATCCGGATGATTACTTGTGGAATCAATATCCGCGACACTGACATATCCTGTTGGCTGCACCTGAATCGCCACATAATACCCGGGGGTTAGTGAAGCCATGGACCAAATGCCAAGCGTAGTGGTAAAGACACTCCGGATAGGTGTACCGTTATCCGCCACACCGTCAAGATTCGTATCCGCAAACAATCTGATGTTGACACCGGAGATAGGTGATCCATCCGTCTTAACTACTTTGCCTGTGATGTTACCAGGACAAGTGTTGACCGTAAAAGTAACCGTAGAAGAATCCACGCATGATGCACCCTCTTCATTGGAGGTCACAATCAATTTGACGGTCTTGGATCCACTGGTAAAATACTCAACCGTATGTGGACCATATTCATTTGAAGTGGGTATGCTGGCCCCTGCACCAAAATTCCAGAAGTAGGAAAATCCCGGCATTTCAGGAGCAGTAGGCTGGAACGTTTTACCCTGAAGAATACAAGGATTTCCCGGAGAAGCTGTGATAGCCGCATTAGGCACTGCATTGACATGGATATTCGCGACAGTATCCGTCACATCTTCACATCCCGGCGAACCTAAAGTAAGGATAACCCATGCCCCGGTAGATCCATTCGTTCCGTTGTAGATGTACTCCACACTGTGCGGTCCTATTCCTGTCTCCGTACCCGGATTTGAACCAGATCCAAAGGACCAGTCAAAGGTCACCGGTGAAATCGGCGGCACATCCGCTTCGAAGATTAAAGACTCCTCACTGCAAATCGTATCAAACGGCAATCCAAGTAAAATAGGATCCAACGGATTGGTCACCGTAAGAGACTGTTGACAAGTTGAACTGTTACCACATGCATCCGTTGCCGTCCATGTACGTGTGATGAAATATCCATTCGAATTCGGATCTTCCATCGTGGCATCCGTAAAGTCAATATCAGGTGATGCATCACAGTTATCACTCGCGGTGGCCATACCATTTTGTGCAGGTAAGGTATTCTCGTCACATTGGATGGTCACATCCGCGGGACAGGTGATCACAGGCGACACACTGTCATCCACGGTGATCACTTGTACACAAGTCTTGCTATTGCCACAGTCATCCTCAGCGACCCAGGTGCGGGTGATGGTGTATTCATTGGCACATGCACCGCTGGCGGTAGCATCACTATACGTCACGGCAGGCGCCACGTCACAATTGTCAGAAGCCGTGGCATTGCCTGTACTAGAGGGCAGAGTTACTGCCGTACATTCAATGGTGACATTCGCCGGACAGGTGATCACAGGCTGTGTGCTGTCATCCACCACAATGGTTTGAACACAACTTGACGTGTTCCCACAATCATCCACCACACTCCAGGTCCTGGTAATAGTGTATTCCTGCGGACAGGTTTCACTGGCCATCGTCACATCAGCGTAGGTCACACTTAACGTGGCATCGCAGTTATCTGAAGCGGTCGCATTGCCTGTATTGGCAGGTAATGTATTGGCGGTGCATTCAATGGTGATGTTTGACGGACAGGTCAGGTCAGGTGATGTACTGTCGTCCACGACGATCGTTTGTACGCAACTGTTGACATTGCCACAATCATCCGTAGAGGTCCATGTTCTGGTGATCGTATATTCCTGAGCGCAGGTGCCTGACGCCATCGTTACATCCGTATACGCAATAGCAGGCGCGGCATCGCAATTATCCGAAGAGGTTGCATTTCCTGTTGCCACGGGTAAAGTACTGGATGTGCACTCAATGGTGATATTGGGCGGGCAGATAATTCCCGGCGCTGTATTATCCTCGACGACGATCGTTTGAGTACATGTGCTGGAGTTGCCGCAATCATCAGTGGCTTTCCATGTTCTGGTGATCGTGTATTCCTGTGGACATCCCGTCCCGCTGGTCATATCCGTAAAGGTAATGGCAGGGGTCACATCACAGTTATCGCTGCCCGTAGCGCTTCCGGTGTTGGCAGGCAATGTGGAGGCTGTACAATCAATCGTAATATTTGCAGGACACGTGATCGCGGGTGCCGTGCTGTCGTCTATGACTATCGTTTGATTGCAGGTGCTGATATTTCCACACTCATCCGTCGCGGTCCAGGTGCGGGTGATGGTATACTCCTGTGGACACGTACCGGAAGCCATAGTGACATCCGCATAGGTGACCATCGGCGCAACGTCACAGTTATCGGAAGAGGTGCCTGTGCCTGTATTAGCGGGAAGTGTACTCGCCGTACAGTCAATGGTCACATTCGGAGGACATGTGAGCGTGGGTGCAGTACTGTCATCGATTACGATGGTCTGCACACAGGTGCTGCTGTTATTGCAGATATCTGTGGCGGTCCAGGTACGGGTGATGGTATACTCCTGCGGACAGGCAGAAGACTCCGTAGTCACATCATTATAAACAATCACAGGCGTACCTGCGCAGTTGTCAGATGCGGTTGCATTGCCCGTGGCCGCCGGCAATGTATTGGCGGTACAGGATATGGTCACATTCGGAGGACACGTCATGGTCGGACCCGCACTGTCATCGATCACAATGGTCTGCACGCATGAATTACTGTTGCCGCATTCATCTGAAGCGACCCAGGTACGCGTGATGGTATATTCATTGGGACATGATCCACTGGCGGTGACATCGCTGTAAGCTATATCCGGCAATACGACGCAGTTGTCGCTGGCAGTGGCCGTACCGGTACTTCCCGGCAATGTATTTGCTGAACACCCTATTGTCACATTGGCGGGACATGTGATAGTCGGCGACACATTGTCTATGACAAGGATGTTCTGGACGCAGGTACCCACATTCCCGCAATCGTCCGTAGCGATCCAGGTGCGTGCTATTCTACATTGCGGGGGGCCCTCTTGTATAATATATTCATCCATATAGGTGAGTGCATGTGTACCCCCACAGTTATTTGGCTTAACGGTGGCCGTTCCTGTATTAGCAGGTAGCGTACTCTCCGTACAGTTGATGGATATACTCATAGGACATATCACAATCGGAGGAGTGCTGTCATCCAGTACGATCGTTTGCACACACGATCCGACATTACCACAGCCATCCGTCGCCGTCCAGGTGCGCAGGATAGTAGGTTCAGCCAGACAAGGGCCGGGCACTATAACGTCGCTATACACCAATGATGCAATCGTACTGCAGACATCACTTGCGGTAGCGGATCCGGTCACACCGAGATCTGTACTTGACGAACAATCCACGGTGATATTGGGTGGGCAAGTGACTACCGGAGGAATGTTATCTTCAACAACAATCACCTGAGTACATGTGGCCGTGTTGAGGCAATTATCCGTAGCCGTCCAGGTTCGGGTGATATTGTATTCTCCCTGACAGGCGCCGGCCATCGTGGCATCGGTGTATGTCACTGTCGGAGGAGGTCCATCCGGATTTGAACTTGTAGGGTTACCCGTCGTGGCAGGAAGCGTACTGGTGATGCATGATATCGTCACCGCAGATGGACAGGTGATGGTAGGGGGCAGATCTTCTGTTAGTAAGTTACCCTGGAAGGTATCATTATCCGGATCGGCATTATCCGCAGTCACCCATGCGGTATTGGTATAATTGCCGGTAGGCAGTACATCTACTGTAAGAATGAGTTCAGCTGTATCGCCGGGAGGAACGGAATAGGGCACCCACTCAACATAGTTGGGTGCTGCAGGGGGATCGCAGGCCGCGCCGATACAAATCTTGATCTGCGGTCCGTTATATTCGGGATTGGCATATCCGCTCGGAAATGTATCCCGCATGATCACATTGGTCGCGGCGCTTTCGGTCCCGGTGTTGATGATCCGGAACCTGAACTGGACCTGTCCGTTACAGATAGGTCCTAAGACATCCTTTTCGAGGACAATCGTAGAGCGGCATAGTTCAAGAATGAAGTTGG
>CAZYHJ010000124.1:0-7515 GCA_964646645.1 uncultured Saprospiraceae bacterium
GGCGTCGGTGTAGCCGAGGAAGCCGACGGTCTTGACGCCCTGCTTCTTCATGTGCGTGACGATCGCGTGCGCCATCACCGCGGTGCTCTGCGGAAGGCGGAACGTCCAGGTGTCCTGCCCCGGGGGAAGCACGGCGGGCGCGAGCGCCAGTTGCAGCGTGCCCGACTCCGCGGCGACGCCCGCGATCGGGATCGCGACCGGCGTGGCGACCGAGCCGGCGATCACGTCGACGTTGTCCTCGGTGACCAGGCGCTTGGCGTTCTGCACGCCCTTCGTGGGGTCGGTGGCGTCGTCGAGCAGGATCACCTTGACGTTCTCGCCGCCGATCTTCTTCGGCCACAGCTTGATCTGATTGCCGATCGGGATGCCGAGGCCGGACGCGGGCCCGGTCATCGACATCACCACGCCGATCGTGACGTCGGCGCTGGCCTGCGTCGCGGCGAGCGCGATCGCGCCGGCGACGAGCAGCTTCGGTGTGAACGCGGATTTGAGCATCGTGGGTCTCCTCTGGTGTTCGCTTCTGCGGGGGCGGTGGAAATCGGTGGTTCAGTGCGTGTTCGGGACGATCAGGTAGGGGTCGGAGCCGGGGCCCTCGTACATCGCCTCGACGAGCGGCGCGCGCTGCGTGAGCACCGCGCGCTGGTTGATCGTGCCCTTGTCGGTGACCTCGCCGCGGTCGATCGACGGCGGCTCGGCCAGCACGTGCAGCCGGCTCGGGCGGTTGGCGCTGCCGGTGCCCTCGCGCCAGAGCCGGTCGGCGAGCGACTGGAAGAATCCGCGCACCGCCGCCGTGTGCAGCACTTCGGGCAGCGGCGCGTGCGCGCCGAGCCCGGCGAGGCGGCGCACCTCGTCCTCGCGCGGGAAGACGAGCAGCGCGAGCTCGTCGCGATCGGGCGCGGCGACGACGACGTCCTGGACGCACGGCTCCCCGGCGGCGATCACTTTCGCGCGCAGCGGGCCCACGCTCACGAACGTGCCGGTGGAGAGCTTGAAGTCCTCGGCGATGCGCCCGTCGAAGACCAGGCCCGCACGCACGTCGGCGGGGTCGGCCCACTTCGCGGCGTCGCCGGTGCGATAGAAGCCCTCCTCGTCGAAGGCCTTCGCGGTCTGCTGCGGGTCGCGCCAGTAACCCGGCATGACGTTCGGGCCGCGAAAGCGCAGCTCGACCTTGTCGCCGACGGGCACGAGCTTGACGTCGACGCCCGGCACCGGCAGCCCGACGAGCCCGGAGCGCGCGTTCGTGTCGACCTTGAACAGGCACGCGGGCGCGGTCTCGGTCATGCCGAGGCTCGTGATCACGCGCACGCGCTCGCCGAGCGTGCGCTCGCCGTGCTCGTGGAGCTTGTCCCAGACCGCCTGCGACAGGCCCGCGCCCGCGTACATGAACACCTTCGCGTTCCTGAACAGCGACGCGCGCAGTACGGCGTCGTCGTCCATCGCGCGTGCGATCTCCTCGAAGCCCTTGGGGACGTTGAAGTAGACCGTGGGCGAGATCTCGCGCAGGTTGCGCAGCGTCTCGCCGATGCCCGCCGGGGTCGCCTTGCCGTCGTCGATGTGCAGCGTGCCGCCGTTGTACAGAACGATGCCCAGGTTGTGGTTGCCGCCGAAGGTGTGGCTCCAGGGCAGCCAGTCGACGACCACGGGGGGCTCGTCGCCGAGGAAGGCCAGGCACTGGCGGATCATCTGCTGGTTCGAGCACAGCATCGCGTGCGTGTTGACCACCGCCTTGGGCTGGCGCGTCGAGCCCGACGTGAACAGGAACTTCACGATCGTGTCGGGGCCGCTGGCCGCGTGCGCGGCGTCGAGCGCCGGGCCCGGCACGCACGCGAGCAGGTCTTCGAAGCGCAGCGTCGCGCGGCCGTCGATCGCGCCGTTGCCGAGCACCACGTCGACGTCCGGCCCGAAGACCTTGCCGATCGCGCCCGCGTAGCGCGCGTCGGCCGCGTACACGAGCCCGGGCGTCACCGTGGCGGCCACGTGGCGCAGCCTGCCGTGGTCCGTCGACACGAGCGAATACGCGGTGGACACGGACACGTACGGCACGCCGGCCCACATCGCGCCCATCATGATCGACAGGTGCTCGAGGTCGTTCTCGGAGAGGATCGCGACCGGGCGCTGCGCCGAGAGTCCGCGCTCGACCAGCGCCTGCCCGATCGAGCGCGCGCGCGCGAGCATCTGCGCGTAGGTAATCGTGCGCCAGTCGCCGCCGCGCTCGCGGCGCGCGGCGAACACGCGTCCGGGCGCCTCGTCCGCGTAGCGCTCGAGGCAGTCGCTCAGGCGCGCCGGGTACCAGCGCAGCGCTTCGGCCGAACGCAGCACGACGACGCCGTCGGGGCGGCGCTCGACGCTCGCGTCGAGGCAGCCTGCGACGTGCGCGTCGCGAAATGCGGGACCGGCGGTCACGGCGTCTCCTGGTGGCGGGCCCTGTGCGGGCCTCGTATCCGTCCGCGTCCCGCGGCCGGATCACCGGGCGGAGCGCGTGGGCTAGTATTTATGAATCATAACTATTTTTCGCGCGCCAGTGCAAGCCCCCGCGCGCGAGCACGCGGGTACCCCGTACGACGCGCGCGAACGGCCCGCGTCAGGCGCCGGTCAGCTTTGCCGGGCGCACCGGCGGGCGCCGCTCGACGAACGCGCGCAGCGCCTGCGCGGACACGGGCCGGCTGACGAAGTGGCCCTGGATCTCGTCGCAGCCGAGCTCGCGCAGCATGTGCTCCTGGCGCGCGTGCTCGACGCCCACGCCGACGACGACCCGATGCAGGCTGTGCGCGAGCGCGATGACCGCGCGCGTGACCTCGACGTCGTCGGGCAGGTCGCCGACGAAGGTGCGGTCGATCTTGACGGTGTCGAACGGCAGCCGGCGCAGCCACATCAGCGACGAGTGCCCGGTGCCGAAGCGGTCGAGCGCGAGGCGCACGCCGAGCCGGCGCAGCTCGTGCAGCAAACCGGTCACGCGCTCGGCGTCGTTCATCACCATGTGCTCGGTGAGCTCGAGCTCGAGCAGCCTGGGATCGAGCCCGGAGGAATCGAGCGCGCAGCGGATGTCGTCGAGCATCTCGCTGTCGCGGAACTGGCGCAGCGACATGTTCACCGACACCGCGAGCGGCATGCCGGCGTCCATCCAGGCTCGCCCCTGCCGGCAGACTTCCCCGATCAGCCAGCGCCCGATCGGGATCGCCAGTCCGGTCTCCTCCGCGATCGAGATGAACTGCGCGGGATCGACCGCGCCGCGCTGCGGATGCTGCCAGCGCAGCAGCGCCTCGGCCCCCGTCACCCGGCCGCTGGCGGTCGCGATCTTGGGCTGCCACAGGATGCGGATCTGGCCCGCCTGCATCGCACGCCGCAGATCGGTGCCGAGCTGCATGCGCTCGAACGCGCTGCGCTGCAGGTCCGGCGAGAAGTAGCCGTGGTCGCTGCCGCCGCTGGCCTTGACCCGGTACATCGCCATGTCGGCCTGGCGCACCAGCGTGTCCGCGTCGGCACTGTCGCCGGGGAAGGTCGCCACGCCGATGCTGGCCGAAAGCCGCAGCTCGCGCCCTTCCATGAACATCGGCTGCGCGAGCGTCGCGAGCAGGCGCCGGACCGCGTCGTCGGGCGCGGCGCCCGCGTAGTCCTCGAGGATCACGAGGAACTCGTCGCCCCCCAGCCGGGCCAGCGCGTCCTCGCTGCGCACCGCGTCTCGCAGGCGGCGGGCCACGACCTGAAGCACGACGTCGCCGACCGCGTGACCGAGCGTATCGTTGATCTGCTTGAAGCCGTCGAGGTCGACGAACAGCACCGCGAGCGGACGCCCGTGCCGCCGGGCCCGCGCGAGCGCGCGCTCGAGCAGCCCCGCGAGCATCGTGCGATTGAACAGCCCGGTCAGTGCGTCGTAGTGCGCCAGCTCGTACGCCGCGCGCTGCGCGAGCTTCTCCGCGGTGACGTCGCGCGTGACGCCGCGGTAACCCGTGAATCCGCCCTGCGCGTCGAAACAGGGCTCGCCGGACACCGACACCCAGCAGTGGCTGCCGTCGGACAGGGAGTGGCGGTAGACGAAGTCGCGGAAAGGTTCGTGCCGCTCGAGCCCGCCACGGTGCTGCCGCCACTCGGCCTCGGTCGCGTGCGCGCCGGGCAGTTCCCAGCGCCGGCGGCCGATCTGCTGGTCCAGGGGAAGGCACGGCTCCCGGTCGACGCCGCACAGCGAAACGAAGCGGAATTCGCTGTCCTGCTCCCAGTACCAGTCCGCCGACAGGCGCGTCAACGCGCGAAAGTGCTCCTCGCCCCCGCGGCCTGGTGCGCCCGGGTCCGTCCGGTCGCCGTCGGCGTGCCGGTAGGCCTCGTCGACCAGCTCGAGGAATCGGCCCCACTGCTCGGGATCGGGCGGCCGGTCGATGCGCAGCGCCAGGCGCTCGAGCTGCCTTCTGAGGAGGTGATGCTGCTTTTTCAACCGCGTCTCGTCCTGCGTGTTGTTCTGATTGCGTGCGCCCGGGCCGATGCGCAAGCCTCCATTGCACGTCGGCGACGCCCGGACAGGCCCTAGTACTGGAGGAGCGGGCGCTCGTGGCCGACGGGCGGCCGCCCGGAGTTGTCGTGACGCGCCGCCCCGAAACATTCGCGCCGCCGCCGGCGCTCACCACACGCCGAGCGAGACCCCCGCGGCCATCGCGGACCCGAGATCGTGCGCACGTGCGAGGTCGGCCCCGCCGATCCGCTTGGTCGCGAGGATCGCCTGAGGCGTCTGCGCGTTCGTGATCACCACGAGCGGGTCGGCGACGCGGCGCAGCCGCCACCCGGTCGCGATCCGGTCGATCTGGCGAGCCGCACCCTGCCCGTCCGAACCCGCGCACACGATGCTCGCGTACGGGCGGCCTTCCACACGGCCCAGCACCGCGTAGTAGGTGCGGTCGAAGAAGTCCTTCATCATCCCGGCCATCGACGCGAGGTTCTCCGGCGTGGCGAACACGAGCGCGTCGGCCGCGAGGACGTGTTCCGGTCCCGCCCGCGGCGCCTCGACGAGTTCGACGTCGATCGGGTGCCCTTCGCCCGCGACGTGCGCATCGGCGACCGCGCGCGCGCCGGCCGCGGCCGCCTCGGCCAGCTGGCGCGTGCCGTCGGTCATCGACCACCACACGATCAGCACGCGCACGCGACGCCGCGGGCTCGTCACGGGCATCGCGCGGGCGGGCGGCTCAGCGGCCACGGCGCGGTCGCGCCTCGCCGAGCGCGAGCAGTGCGGCGCGCGCCCGCGGAATCGCGTGTTCCAGGCGCGCCGCGATCCAGCCGCGCGCGAACCACGCCGCCGCCGGATCGGTGTGGACCGCGGCCGCGTGGCGCTCGCGCGCGACGACCAGGTCGTTGACTTCGCCCAGCGCCTGCTGCGCGAGCGCGAGCCGCTCGAGCGCGGCGCGCGCCGACTTCGACCCGAGCAGCGCGCGGCAGAACTCCGTCGCGTAGCGCAGGCGCTTGGCACGCTTTCGGACGTCGTGGCGCCGGGCGTCGTCGAGCTGGGCGAATCCCGCGGCCTCGCCGACCAGGCGGGCGTGCCAGCGGCGCAGCCGGCGCGCGGCGACGCTCGCGAAGGGGCGTCCCGGCTCGGGCGCGCGCACCGTCTCGATCCACGCGAGCAGGTCCACAAGCCAGCGCTGCGTGCCGGGGTCCGCGGCCCATCGCTGCGGCGGGATCGCGTCGGGCGCGGGCCGCGGCACCGGCACCGGCATTCCGGCCGCCACGAGCATCGGGTCGATCTCCGAGCTCGCCACGGCGGCGTCTCGTGCTTCGCCCATGCGTGCGAACAGCCGGCGCGCGCCGTCGACCAGCTCCGCGGGCGCGGCCTCGCACTCGCCGTCGAACAGGCGCCACGCGGTACGCAGCCGCCTGAGGCCCACCCGCAGCTGGTGGACGTGCTCGTCGCCGCCGACGCCGAGCGCGAGGTCGGCCGCGTTGCGCTGGATCTGGTCGGCGCACTCGTGGAGCACGACCCTGAACGCAGCGTGCGCGTCCATCGACCTGCGCAGCGTCACCCGCTCGGCCCTGCGCGCGCGCGCGTCCACGTCGCCCTCGGCGAGCGCGTCGCCGCGCTCGGCCTTCGTGCGCGGATCGAGCACCAGCCCGAATTCCGACAGCCAGCGGCGGGCGAGCTCGAACACCGCTCGCGCCTGCCCCGAAACGCGCTCGAACTCGAGCTCCAGCACCGGCACGCGGCGCTCGCCCGCACCGATCCAGCCCTCGTCGAACGCAATCTCGACCACGCCCCAGCGCGTCCGCACGCGCCGGGTGCGGCGCCGAACCCGCGTCTCGTAACGCAGCACGAGCGCCTCGCCCCCGGAGCGCAGCAGCGCCGCCGCCGGCGTCGAGCCCAGCGCCTCGAGATCCGGCGTGCCCTGCGGACGCAAGGTCGCGAACTCGTTGCGCGCGAGCTCGCCCGGCTGCGCGGCCTTGAGCACCTGCACCCAACGGCGGCCCTCGCGGCGCACGCGCAGCGCCATGCCCGCGCACGCGAGCCGGCGCTTCGGGGTGTCGAAGTAGCGCGCCTCGAGCACGACCGGCGCGCTCCACCCCGGCTGGGCGGCGATCGCCTCGCGCAGCGCGGCGCGGGCGCTCCCGGGGACGCGCAGCTTGACTTCGAGCTCGGGCTGCGCCGCTGCAGTCTTCGGGGCCGGATTCATCGCCCGCGCGCCTCAGCGGGCGCCGAGCATCGCGGCACCCGCGAACGCCGCGACCATCGCGAGCACCAGCCAGCGGCTGACCGGGTCGCGCAGCGCGAAGACCAGCGGGTCGTCGTGCATCCGGCCGCGCCACGTCACGAGCCACAACTGCGCGAGCCACGCCAGCAGGCCCGTCAGCATCAGCCACAGCAGCCGCGGCGACCCGTAGCGCTGCGCGACGTCGGGCGCCTGCACGTAGAGCGCGAGCACCAGCACCGCGCCGACGGAGGTCGCCGTGCCCAGGGACTTCAGCACTTCGAGGTCCGACGCCTGGTAGCCGCGCCCGCGCGCGGTGGCCTCGTTGCGCGCGCGCATGGAGACGAGTTCCGCGCAGCGCTTGATCGTCGCCAGGCTGAAGAAGAGGAACGCGGAGAACGCGAGCAGCCAGAACGAGACCTCGACGTCGACCGCCGCCCCGCCCGCGAGCACCCGGATCGTGTACAGCGCCGCGAGCGCGATCAGGTCGAACACCGGCACGCGCTTGATCGCCAGCGAGTACGCGAGCGTGAGCACCGCGTAGGCCGCGAGCCACGCGGCCAGGGCCGGCGAGAACGCGAGCGCGAGCGCGCCGCCGCCGGCGAACCCGAGCGCCGCCGCGCCGACGGCGGCGGGCACCCCGACGCGGCCGCTGGCGAGCGGCCGATGGCGCTTGGTGGGGTGGTGTCGATCCGACGCGAGGTCGAGGAGGTCGTTGACGAGATAGCCCGCCGAGGCCACCGCGCAGAACGCGACGAACGCTCCGAACGCGAGCCCGAGCGACGCGGGATCGCCGATCCGGAACGACGTGACGAGCGGCACGAACACCAGCAGGTTCTTCAGCCACTGGTGAAGT
>CAZYHJ010000125.1:0-7482 GCA_964646645.1 uncultured Saprospiraceae bacterium
GGCGCTCCTGTGGCCAGCGATTGGCGTCGCCACGGTCGGCAACACGCTCGGCGGCCTGACGTCGTACGCGATCGGCCGGTTCATCCCCGAGCGCGCCACCGCGAAGCTCGCGCCGCGTTCGCTCGCGCTGGCGCGGCGCTATGGCGTTGCCGCGCTGCTCCTGTCGTGGGTGCCGGTCATCGGCGACGCGCTGTGCGTCGCATCGGGGTGGCTCCGCCACGACTGGCGGCTCGCCGCGACCACCATTGCCATCGGCAAGTTCGCGCGCTACGTCGTGCTCGCGCACGGCGTCGCGTGGGCGCTCGCGGTCCGGGGAGGCCCTGCATAGTCCGCGAGTGCGCGGCGCGTCGGACGGGGTGACGGTCGCGGCAGGCCCCGCTGTCAAAGCGACTGCGCGAACCGGCAGGCACCGGAAAGCGGGAGTGTGTTACGTTTGCCCGGCCTTTTCGCGGGGTTGGTGTGCAGCGGAAGGTTGCGCAGGGAGTGCTCGGGTCAGGAGGCCGCTGGCTGGCGCAGAATGCGGCCGCCGTCCTGGATCGGGCGCCTCGGCCACGATTCCGGCAACCTCGATCGCCCGACCGTCCAGCGGCGACGCGCAAGGATGCGCGTGACTGATGCGCCAGGGGAGCTGGCATAACTTGAGCGGCATGGTGGATCTTCCCGGAGCCCGCGCACCGGAGGCGCATCCGGCGCGCGCGGGGCCCCTGTCGTTCGCACAAGAGCGCCTGTGGCTCCTCGATCGCCTGTACCCCGGCGAATCGACCTACAACGAGCCGATCGCATTGCGCCTCGTCGGCGCGCTCGACGCGCAAGCGCTCGCCCGGGCATGGAACGAGATCGTCCGCAGGCACGAGGCGCTGCGCACCCGGTTCGCGCTCGAGGACTCGGTACCGATCCAGGTGGTCGAATCCGCGCGGGAACTCGCCCTCGAGGTCGAGGACCTGCGCTCGTTGCCGCGGGACGAAGGCGTCGAGGAGGCGCGCCGCCGCGCCCGGTTCGACCGTGCGGCGCCGTTCGATCTCGCGCGCGGCCCACTCGTCCGCGCGCGCCTGCTTCGACTCGGAGCGGACGAACACTGGCTGCTGATCACGATGCATCACGTCGTCACCGACGGCTGGTCCGCCGCCGTGCTGGGACACGAACTCGCCGCGCTCTACGGAGCGTTTCGCGGGGGCCTTCCTTCGCCGCTGCCGAAGCCTGCGATGCAGTACGCGGACTACGCGGCGTGGCAGCGCGACTTGCTGCGGGGTGAGGCGTACGAGCAGTCCCTCGCGCGACGTGCAGCCGCGCTCGCGGACCTGCCGCCGCTCGACCTTCCCGCCGACCGGGCGCGCCCCGCGATCGCGAGTCACGAGGGCGGGCGTGTGCGGTTCGAGATCGAAGCGGCGCTGGTGCGCGGGCTGAAGGAGGTCGCGCGGCGCGAGCGCGCGACGCTGTTCATGACGCTGCTCGCGGCATTCGAGGTGCTGCTGTCGCGTTGCAGCGGGCAGCAGGACTTCGCGGTCGGCGTGCCGGTCGCAGCGCGCTCGCGACCCGAGGTCGAATCGCTGATCGGTTTCTTCGTCAACATGATTCCGATCCGCGCCGACCTCTCCGGACGGCCCACGTTCGTCGAACTGCTGGGTCGCGTCCGCAGGCACGCGCTCGATGCCTACGAACACCAGGAAGTCCCGTTCGAAGCGCTCGTCGCCCGGCTCGCGCCGGCCCGGGAAGCGGCGCGCCATCCGCTGTTTCAGGTTTCGTTCGCGCTGCACCGGGCGGATGGAGCGGCATGGAGGCTTCCCGGCCTCGCCGTCGAGTGGCTCGACGAGTCGGGGAGCGAGGGCGCGAAGTTCGATCTGTCGCTTGCGCTGACCGAGGACGACGGCGTGCTCCGTGGCGAATTCGTCTACGCCGCGTCGATCTTCGACGCGGGCACGATCGGGCGCATGGCGGACCGGTTCCGCACGCTGCTCGCATCGATCGTCGGCGATCCGAACGCTCCGGTCGGACGCCTGGCGCTCGTCGACGCACGGGAGCGCGCGCGTCTGGTCGGTCCTTTGAGCCATCCGAAGGCGCCCTACCCGGAGGCGACCCGGATCGAGCGGCTGTTCGAGGCGCAGGTGTCGGCGCGCCCCGGTGCGATCGCGGTGGCGGGGACGCGGTCGGACGCGCCTCTCCGCTACGACGAACTCGACGCGCGCGCCAATCGGCTGGCGAGCGTGCTGGATGCCGGCGGGATCGCGCCGCCGCGCCGCATTGGCGTGTGCCTCGAACGGGGCGCCGACCTGGTCGTTGCGTGGCTAGCGGTTCTCAAGGCCGGCGCGAGCTACGTACCGGTCGATCCGGAGTTCCCGCCCGAGAGGATCCGCGCCATGATCGAGGATGCGTCGGTCGCGAAGGTGATCACGACCGGGCTGCTCGCGGCGCGGCTGCCGGCGGAGCCCGGTGCGCTGCTCTGCCTCGACCGGGAGGCCGAACGCATCGCGCAGGCGCCGTCGACGCGCGTCGAGCCGCAGCCCGATGCCGAGGACGTCGCGTACGTCATGTACACGTCGGGATCGACCGGCCGGCCCAAGGGCGTGCTGATTCCGCACCGGGCGATCGCGCGCCTGGTGTGCGGGACCGACTACGTGCGCCTTCATCCCGGCGACATCGTCGCGAACCTCGCCAATCCGGCATTCGACGCCGCGACGTTCGAGATCTGGGGTGCGCTCGTCAACGGCGCGACGATCCTGCCGATCGAGCGGAGCGTGGCCCTCGCGCCGCGCGCCCTTGCGGATGCGTTCGCCGGCGGCGGCGTGACGACCGCATTCGTCACCACGGCACTCTTCCATGCGGTGGCGCGCGAGGCGCCGGCGGCCTTTCGAGGCTGCGCGCAGATCCTTTTCGGCGGCGAGGAGGTCGAGCCGCGCCGGGTGCGCGAGGTGCTCGCGGCCGGACCTCCGGCGCGGCTGCTGCACGTGTACGGACCGACCGAGTCGACGACCTTCGCGACCTGGCACGAGGTGCGCGCGTCCGACGCGCTCGGCGCGACGGTCCCGATCGGGCGGCCGATCGCGAACACCGAAGTGCTGATCCTCGATCCCGAGGGCGAGCCGGTCCCGGACGGTGTCCCGGGCGAGATCCACATCGGCGGGCCGGGACTCGCCCGCGGATATCTCGGTGCGCCCGAACTCACCACCGAGCGCTTCGTGCCGCACCCGTTCTCGCCCGACCCTGCGGCCCGGCTCTACCGGACCGGCGATCGGGCGCGCACCCGCAGCGACGGCGCGATCGAGTTCCTCGGCCGCGCCGACCGGCAGGTGAAGATCCGCGGGCACCGGATCGAACTCGCTGAGGTCGAAGCGGCCATCGCGGCGCTTCCGTACGTGCGTGACGCAGTCGTGCAGGTACGCGGCGCGACGAGCGACACGCGCCGGATCGTCGCGTGGCTGGTTCCAGCGGATGCCACGGCACCGCCCCCGTCGAGCCTTCGACGCGACCTGAAGCGCGTGCTCCCCGACTTCATGCTGCCTTCGGCGACTGTCTGGGTGCCGGCGCTGCCGATCAATGCCAACGGCAAGCTCGACCTGCGCTCGCTGCCGGAACCCGGCGAAACGGTGCGCCCCGCCGATGGCGTTCCGGTTCCTCCCCGCGACCTCTTCGAGGGAGTGCTGGTACGCATCTGGGAGGATCTGCTCGGCATCCGCGGCGTCGGCGTCAAGGACCGGTTCTTCGAGATCGGAGGCCACTCGCTTCTGGCGGCGCGCCTGGTCGACAGGATCGAGCGCGAGACCGGGTTCCGGCTGCCGCTCACCGCGCTGTTCGCCGACGACACGATCGACGGACTCGCGCGCGCGCTTCGCGACGGAGCGCCGGACGCGGGGGCGCCCGTCGTCGAAGTGAACGGCGACGCAGCAGGCATCCCGTTCGTGTTCCTGCACGGCGACTTCCAGGCAGGCGGCTTCTACAGCCGCTCGCTCGCTCTCGCGCTCGGCCCCGACCAGGCGACGCTGATCGTGCATCCGCATGGACTCGCCGGTGACGAAGTTCCAGCGACGATCGAAGCGATGGCCGCCGACCGGCTGCGCGCGGTGCGGGCGATCCGGCCGACCGGGCCTTGCGTGATCGGCGGTCACTGCAACGGCGCCCTGGTCGCGTTCGAGATGGCGCGCCAGCTCCTGGCGGTCGGCGAGAAGGTTCCTGCCGTCATCCTGATCGAATCGCGGGCGCCCTCGTCCGTCGCGGCGCAGACGGGCGGCGCCGGCATGTACGTGAAGCTCGACCCCTCGGGGCGTCCGGTGCCTCTGCTGCCGCTGAGCCGCGCGACCGACGCCGAGTTGCGTTTCACGCAGGCGATCGATCGCTACGAGGGCGGACCCTGCGAAACCCACCTCGTCGTGATCCAGGCGCACGAATGGCGCGATCCTTCGCCGGACGCCGGCTGGTCCCGGTTCGGGCGCACCTTCGAGGGTCACGTGCTGCCCGGAGGACACGTGACGCTGATCACGCAGCACCTCGCCGACCTCGCGCGGACGATGCGCGAGGCGATCGCGCGAGCCGTGACCGGGCCGACTTCGACATGAACCGCTTGCGCCCCTGCGTGCTCCGGCATTCGAAGGAGGGAGCCGGCGTCCCGCCCGCGCCGCCGCGCGAGGATTGCTTGCCATGACCGCGATGCACGAAGGTTCCCGGTCCACGATGCCGATCGCGGTGATCGGCATGGGGTTGCGGGTGCCCGGGGCGACGACTCCTTCGCGCTTCTGGCGCAACCTGCTCGAAGGGCGGGACTGCCTGACGCGGATGTCCGCCGCCGCCATGCGCCGCCGCGGCGTCCCGCAGGAGGACCTCGCCAATCCGGACTACGTGTGCGCGTCCCCCGCGCTCGATGATGTCGAGGGCTTCGACGCGGGGTTCTTCGACGTGTCGGCGCTGGAAGCCGAACTCATGGATCCGGCGCATCGCCTCTTCCTCGAGTGTGCGTGGGAGGCGCTCGAGAGCGCCGGCGTCGTTCCCGGCCGCGGCGCACCGGTGACCGGCGTGTTCGGCGGCATGGAGGGCGAGTACGGACAGAAGGTCCTCACGCCGGAAGCCGTCGACCCGAGGCGCCAGCCGGGGCTCGCGCTTCCGATCCGGATCGGGAACGCGGTGGACTTCCTCACGGCGCGTGTCTCACACCAGCTCGACCTCGCGGGGCCGAGTTTCGGGGTGATGTCCGCCTGCGCGACGTCGCTCATGGCCGTCCATCTCGCGGTGAACAGCCTTCGGCGCGGCGAGACCGAGGTCGCGCTGGCCGGCGGGGTGACGATCGTCCTGCCGCGGATCGGCGGCTACGTCGCCGCGGTCGAAGGCATGCTCTCGCCGACCGGCCGGGTGCGGCCATTCGACGCGGGAGCCGATGGCACGATCTTCGGCAGCGGCGTCGGCGTCGTCGCGCTGCGCCCGCTCGCCGACGCGCTCGCCGCGGGCAACCCGATCCACGGCGTGATCCTGGGATCGGGGGCGAGCAACGACGGTCACCCGCCGGGCAAGGAGAGCTTCATCGCGCCGAGCGCCGAAGGCCAGATCGCGGCGATCGAGGCGGCGCTGCGCGATGCCGGCGTCTCGGCGGACACGATCGGGTACGTCGAGGCCCACGGCACGGGGACCCGGCTGGGCGATCCGGTCGAGGTCGCCGCACTCACCGACGTGTACCGCCGGCACACCGCGCGCAGGGGCTATTGCTCGATCGGCTCGGTGAAGGCGAACGTCGGCCATCTTCGATGCGCGGCCGGGGTCACGAGCCTGATCAAGGCCTGCTTCGCGCTTTCGCATCGGACGCTGCCGCCGCTCGCGAATTTCGAGCGCCCGAATCCGAGGATCGATTTCGATACGACCCCTTTCCGCGTCCACGGCGACGCCCGGCCCTGGGATGCAGGACAGGAACCAAGGCGCGCGGCCGTGTCGGCGTTCGGATTCGGCGGCACCAACGTGCACGTCGTGCTCGAGGAGCCGCCTGCCGTGCCGGTCGAGCGTTCCGCGCGGCGCATCCACCTGCTGGCGCTGTCGGCACGCAGCGAAGCCGCGCTCGGCCGGCGCGTCGAGGAGCTTCGCGCCGATCTGGAAGAACGCTCCGCCGCCGCCGCGGCCGACGTCGCGCACACGCTTCAGGTCGGAAGGCAATCGTTCGCGCATCGCGCGTGTTGGGTCGCCGAAGGGGAGCGCGTCACGACGCGCTCGTTCGAACGGGGTCGGGTTCTCGCCCGTGGCGTCGCATCGGCGCAGGCGACGACGTCCGTGTTCCTGTTCCCCGGCCAGGGATCGCAGCGCTACGGCGCCGCTCGCGGACTCTACGAGCACGAGCCGGCGTTCCGCGAACGGGTCGACGAGTGCGCCGAGATGCTCGAGCCCGGACTCGGCCTTGATGTCCGCGTGCTGCTCGGCTACCGGGACAGCGGCTCGGCCGCGTCGGAGGCGGCGGCGACGCTGCGCCGGACCGCGAACGCGCAACCGGCGCTATTCGTGCTCGAGTACGCGACCGCGCGGCTCCTGATGTCCTGGGGCGTGACCCCTGCGGCGATGCTCGGCCATTCGCTCGGGGAGTTGGTCGCAGCGTGCCTCGCCGGCGTGTTCCCGCTCGCCGAAGCGCTCGGAGTCGTCGCGGCCCGTGCGCGGCTGATGCAGCGCTGCGAACCCGGATCCATGGCGGCGGTGTTCCTTCCGGAGCGGGAGATCGCTTCGCGGATTCCCTCCCCGCTCGAGATCGCCGCGGTCAACGCGCCGTCGATCACCGTCGTGTCCGGGCCGACGGACGCGCTCAACCGGTTCTGCGCTGCGCTGGACTCGGAAGGCGTCGGCACGCAGCCCATCCAGACGTCCCATGCGTTCCACTCGCACATGATGGAACCGGTATTGCCCGAGTTCGGGCGTCTGATCGCCGGCATCGCGCTCTCGGCGCCGCGAATTCCGGTGATCTCGAACGCCACCGGGCGTCCGCTCACCGCCGGACAGGCAACCGATCCGGCCTACTGGGCCGATCACGTGCGTCGACCGGTGCGTTTCTCCGACGGCGTGGCGCACGTCCTGGGACTCCCCCATCCCGTGTTCGTCGAACTGGGTCCCGGAGCCGCGCTGTCCGATCTCGTGCGCAGGCACGAGGCGGACGCGCGCTCGTTCCCGGTGCTGCCTGCGTCGACGCCACCCGACGACGAGCCCATCGCCGCGCGGACGGCGCTCGCCCGGCTCTGGTGCGCCGGAGCGGACATCGACTGGGCGCGCGCCGAAGGCGACGAACGCCGCCGGATCGTCACGCTGCCTACCTATCCCTTCGAGCACTCGCGCCACTGGCGCGACGAAGAGCACGCGCCTCCGCCCGACCCGCGCCGGTCGCTCTACGAGCGGGGCTTCCGCGAGGCGATCTCCCACGTCCCCGGCATCACGATCGTCGACACGATCACCGCGGACTGGCTGCGCGACAAGGCCGAGGACGAGGTGACGGCCTGGTTCCGGACGCACGGGGACGTCGACGTGATCTTCGCCCAG
>CAZYHJ010000126.1:0-6114 GCA_964646645.1 uncultured Saprospiraceae bacterium
AGACGTGCGGCGCCGCCGACCATCTCGTTGGACAGGCACGCCGCCGCCTCGACCATCGTGCGCTCGAAGGCCGCCGCGCCCGCGCCCTCGTCGCCGAGCAGCTGCGCGTCGACGTCGGCGAACTCGAGCCGCGCGAGCTTGCGCGTGGCGTCCATCGTGGCCAGCGCGCGGCGCGCGAGGCCCGCGGCGTGGCCGCGCACCGCGAACAGCGACAGGCCCGCGGTTCCCGTCGACCCCGGCGCGCGCGCCAGGACCACGATCAGGTCCGCGGTGTGCCCGTCGAGCACGAAGCTCTTGTGCCCGTTCAGGCGCCAGCCGGTGCCGGACTTCGTCGCCGCGAGCGTCGTCGCGTTCGCGTTCCAGCCGCCGCGGTCTTCGGCGGCGGCGAGTGTCGCGACGGTGTCGCCCGACGCGATGCCGGGCAGCAGCGCCGCCTGCTGCGCGGCGCTCGCGCCGTTGAGCAGCGCGCCGGCGCCGAGCACGGTGGAGGCGAAGTACGGCGCGCACGCGAGCGCGCGGCCCATCTCCTCGAGCACGATGCAGTGCTCGCCGAAACCGAAGCCGTGGCCGCCGAATGCCTCGGGGATGCGCACCGCGCACAGCCCGAGCTCGCTGTTCAGCGCCTTCCATCCGGCCGTGTCCCAGCCGGCCTCGGTGGCCATCAGGCGGCGCACCTCCTTCGTGGGCGAGCGGTCGGCGAGGAAGCGCCGCACCGCGCCGCGGAACTCCTCCTGCTCGGGCGAGAAGCTGAATTTCACGGGGGTCTCCTGCTCTTGGCGACGGGGGCGGACGGCTCGTAGGCGATCGCGGCCGCGGGATGTGGAACCGGCGCGTGCGCTCAGGACGGCTGGCCGGCGAGCGTCGCGCGCCAGCGCTCGACCTCGGCCTGCGGCAGCCATCCGGACAACGAGCGCGCGAACGTCTCGGGCGACGGATTGCGCGGCTCGGTCGGCGCGGCGCACGGCGTGCGCGAGAAGCGCGGCGCGGGCATCGGCTGCACCACGCCGCCGACGTCCACGACCGAGCCGCGCGCGACGAAGTGCGGGTGCTTCGGCGCTTCCTCGAAATTCAGCACCGGTGCGAAGCACACGTCGGTGCCCTCGAGCAGCTCGCACCACGCGTCGCGCGTGCGGGTGCGGAAGATCCGCGCGAAGGTCTCGCGCGCGCGCGGCCACTGCGCGGGGTCGAGGTGCGGGCCGAACTCGTCGGGCGGCAGGCCCAGGCGCTCGAGCAGCTCGCGGTGGAACTTCGCCTCGATCGGGCCGATGGAGATGTAGCGGCCGTCGGCGCACTCGTAGGCGTCGTAGAACGGCGCGCCGGAGTCGAGCACGTTGGTGCCGCGCTCCAGGTTGAAGCGCCCGGCCGCGAGGCTGCCGTAGAACGCGGTCGCGAGCGACGCCGCGCCTTCGGCGATCGCGGCGTCGACCACCTGTCCGCGACCCGAGCGGCGCGACTCGTGGATCGCCGCGAGCAGCCCGGTGACGAGGAACATCGCGCCGCCCGCCATGTCGCCCATCAGCGCCAGCGGCGGCGACGGCGGCTGGTCCTTGCGGCCGATCGCGTCGAGCACGCCGGTGAGCGCGATGTAGTTGATGTCGTGGCCGGCCGCGTGCGCGAGCGGCCCGCTCTGGCCCCAGCCGGTGATGCGCCCGTAGGCCAGCCGCGGATTGCGCGCGAAGCACGCGTCCGGGCCCAGGCCCAGGCGCTCGGTGACGCCGGGGCGAAAGCCCTCGATCAGCGCGTCGGCCTGCGCGACGAGGTCGAGCACCAGTTCGATCGCGCGCGGGTCCTTCAGGTCGAGCGCGATCGCCTCGCGGTTGCGCATCAGCAGGTTCGAGCGGATCGGCCCCTTGGGCACGCCGAGGTCGGCGGGCACGGTGCGGTCGATGCGCAGCACGGTCGCGCCGAGGTCGGCCAGCACGGTGGCCGCCATCGGGCCGGGGCCGATGCCGGCGAGCTCGACGATCTTCAGGTCGGACAACGGGCCCATGCGCTTCTCCTGGTCGCGGTTCACGACTGCGGGGGCTTCGCTTCGCGCGCGGCGCCGGTGCGCACCAGCGCGTCGATCTCGGCGTCGGCCAGGCCCGCCTCGCGCAGCACCTCGCGCGTGTCCTGCCCGAGACGGTGGGCGGCGCCGACCCGCGCGGGCTGCCCGTCGAAGCGTACGCCCGGGCGCGTGACGCGCACCGCGCCCCCGGCGTCCGCGTCCGGGATCTCCTGGAAGAAGCCGACCGCGCGCAAGTGCGGATCGTCCGCCAGCGACTCGAGCGTGTTCACCGGCGCGGCCGCGATCTCCAGGCGCCGGCACGCGTCGAGCCAGTCCTGCGACGTGCGCCGCGCGACGATCTCGGCGAGCAGGCCGTAGAGCACGTCGATGTTCTGCGTGCGCGTCTTCATGTCCGCGAAACGCGGGTCGGCGGCCAGCTCGGGCACGCCGGCCTCCGCGAAGAGCCGGTGCCACTGCTCGGTGGTGTACGGCATCACGCAGACGTGGCCGTCGAGCGTGCGGTACGGCCGGCGCCAGCGCGAGAGCACGCGCGCGTAGCCGGGCGCACCCTGCGGCGGAACGAACACGTGCCCGCCGAGGTGCTCGAGCAGCGTGAAGTCGGCGAGGCACTCGAACATCGGCACCTCGACCTCGGAGCCCACGCCGGTGCGCGCGCGCGCGACCAGCGCCATCAGGATCGCCTGCGCGCCGACGATCCCGGAGATCTTGTCGGCGGCCACGGTCGGCAGGTACTGCACCTCGCCGGTCTGGCGGCGCATCAGGTCCGCCAGGCCGCACATGCCCTGGATGATGTCGTCGTACGCGGGGTCGCCGCCGTACGGGCCGTTGGTCGAGAAGCCGGTCAGGGTCGCGTGCACGAGACGCGGAAAGCGCGCGCGCAGCGTCGGCGCGTCGAGCCCGAGCGCACGCATCTTCTGCGGGCGAACGTTGTGCATCAGCACGTCGGCGCCCTCGAGCAGGCGCAGCAGCGCGTCGCGCCCGCCGGGCTGCTTCAGGTCGAGCACGACGCAGCGCTTGTTGCGGTTGACCATGTGCTGGCCGGTGGCCATGCCGGGCTCGCGTGCCAGGCCGGTGGTGCGGGTGGAGTCGCCCTCGGGCGGCTCGACCTTGATCACGTCGGCGCCGTAGTCGGCGAGCCAGCGGCTCGCGAACGGCCCGAACAGGACGGTGCTCATGTCGACGACGCGCACGCCCTGAAGGGGCAGGGCCGGGGGCGGGTTCATGACGGGGGTCCGTGAATGTCGAAGAGGGTGCGCACGCGAACGCGAGGCGCCGGCCGGCGCGCGCACGACGAGCGGATCGTAGGCACGACGCCCGCCGGGCTCCAATGCCGTCGCGTCGATTTCCGAGACCGGAACGACCGGAACGCCCGGCACGTGCGGAACCCGGCGCGCGGTGTCGTCCGATGCGTGCGCCGCGCGCCCGCGTCCGGCGTCCCGAATACAATTCGGCCATGCAACCCGACCGCCGCACCTTCGTCGCCCCGCGCGACGCTCGCCACGGCGCGCCCGCCGCCGCCCGCCCGCCGGAGCGCCCGTAGCGTCATGCCCGCGATTCCATTCGAGTTCGTGATGTTCGCCGCCACCCTGGTGGGCGTGGCGATGCTCCACAAGTATTCGCTGCAGGTCGCGCTCGCCGGCGCGTTCGCGATCACCGCGTACAAGGTCGTCGGCGGCCCGTCCGGCATCGCGTTCGTCGGCGAGCACTTCGCGCACGAGTGGGTGCTGCTCGCGAACCTGCTCGCGCTGCTGGTCGGCTTCGCGCTGCTGTCGAAGCACTTCGAGGAGAGCCAGCTGCCGGACGTGCTTCCGAAGTTCCTGCCCGAAGACTGGAAGGGCGGGTTCGCACTGCTCGCGCTGGTGTTCGTGCTCTCGAGCTTCCTCGACAACATCGCCGCGGCGCTGATCGGCGGCACGATCGCGCACACGGTGTTCCGCGGCCGCGTGCACGTCGGCTACCTCGCGGCGATCGTCGCGGCGTCGAACGCGGGCGGTTCGGGCAGCGTGGTCGGCGACACCACGACGACGATGATGTGGCTGGCCGGCGTGAGTCCGCTCGCGGTGGTTCACGCCTTCGTCGCGGCCGGCGTCGCGCTCGTGGTCTGCGGCATCCCGGCGTCGATCCAGCAGCACCGGCACCAGCCGATCCTCAAGCACGCGCGGCGCGGCCACCACGTTCAGTGGACGTCGCTGGGCGTCGTCTTCTTCATCCTCGCGCTGGCGATCGTCGTCAACGTCTTCGTCAACACGCGGCTCGGCGAAGCGGGCGAGCGCTTCCCGTTCATCGGCGCCGCGGTGTGGGCCGCGATCCTCGCGTGCGCGCCGGTGCGCCGCCCCGACTGGTCGCTCGTGCCCGGCGCGCTGCGCGGCGCGATCTTCCTGCTCTCCCTCGTGTGGTCGGCGAGCCTGATGCCGGTGCACGAGCTGCCCGCGGCGTCGTGGCAGGCGGCGCTGCAGCTCGGATTCGTGTCCGCGGTGTTCGACAACATCCCGCTCACGGCGCTCGCGATCCGGCAGGGCGGCTACGACTGGGGCGTGCTCGCCTACGCGGTCGGCTTCGGCGGATCGATGATCTGGTTCGGCTCGTCGGCCGGCGTCGCGATCTGCACCATGTACCCGGACGCGCGCTCCGCGGGGCGCTGGCTCGCGGGCGGCTGGCACGTCGTGCTCGCCTACGTGGCCGGCTTCTTCGTGATGCTCGCGCTGCTCGGCTGGCACCCCACCCCGAAGCGCGCGGACGCGCCGCCCGGCGCCGCGCCGCCTGCGATCGCCGCCCCCGCCAAAGGATGATTCCGTGAGCCGCCCGCGCCTGCTCGTGACCCGCGCCGTGTTCCCCGACGTGATCTCCCTCCTCGGAGAGCACTTCGAGCTCGAGACGAATGCCGACGACGACGCGTGGTCGCGTGCCGAGCTGCTCGCGCGCGCCGCCGACAAGGACGCGCTCTACGTGATCACGAGCGACCGCGTCGACGCCGAGCTGCTCGACGCCGCGCCGCGCGTGCGCGTCGTCGCCACCGGCTCGGTCGGCGTCAATCACATCGACGTCGCGCTGTGCCGTGCGCGCGGCGTCGCGGTCGCGAACACGCCCGACGTGCTCAACGAGGCCACCGCCGACATGGCGTGGGCGCTGCTGATGGCCACCGCCCGGCGCGTGTGCGAGTCCGAGCACTGGCTGCGCGCGGGGCGCTGGCAGCGCTGGGCCTGGGACCAGTTCCTCGGCCAGGACCTGCACGGCTCGACGCTGGGCATCGTCGGCATGGGCCGGATCGGCTCGGCGATCGCGCGGCGCGCGCGCGGCTTCGACATGAAGGTGATCTACAGCAACCGCGGCCGCGCCGCCAACGAGGCGCAGCTGGGCGCGACCCGGGTGGAGCGCGACGCGCTGCTCGCGCAGGCCGACCACGTCGTGCTCGTGCTGCCGTACTCGCCTCAGACGCACCACACGATCGGCGCGCGCGAGCTCGCGCTGATGAAGCCGACCGCCACGCTGGTGAACGTCGCGCGCGGCGGCATCGTCGACGACGCCGCGCTCGTCGAGGCGCTGCGCGCGGGGCGCATCGCGGCGGCCGGGCTGGACGTCTACGAGAACGAGCCGGCGCTGAACCCGGCGCTGCTGACGGTGCCGAACGTGGTGCTCACGCCGCACATCGGCAGCGCCACGCGCAGCGCGCGCCTTGCGATGTCGATGCTCGCCGCGCGCAACCTCGTCGCATGGTCGCGCGGCGAGCCGTTGCCGACCCCGGTGACGCCGCCGGGCTGACGCGCGCCTCGAACGCCCCGAACGCCCCGAACGCCACGCCCAGGAGGACCCCCGATGTCGAACATCACGCTCAAGCGCAAGCACACGATCGGCCTGGCCAAGGCCAAGGTCGCCGCGCAGAAGGTCGCCGACGACCTCGCCCAGGAGTACGGAATGACCAGCCGCTGGGCGGGCAACACGCTGAGCTTCACGCGCAGCGGCGTCGACGGTCAGCTCAAGGTCACGAAGGACGAGGTGGTGCTCGACGCGAAGCTCGGGTTCCTGCTGTCGGCGTTCCGGCACAAGATCGAGGCGCACATCAACGACAACTTCGACAAGTACTTCGTGTGACGGCGCCCGGGGCGCTC
>CAZYHJ010000126.1:6214-7472 GCA_964646645.1 uncultured Saprospiraceae bacterium
GCTCAGCCCTTCAGGTCGTCGATCAGCGCGACGTACTGCTTCTTGGCGTCGTCGGACGCGAGCCCCTCGAGCGCTTTCCAGGCGTCCCACTTCGCGCGCCCGATCATGTCGGTGAAGCCGGGGCGCCTGCCGGTGGCGTCGCCTTCCGAGGCCTGCTTGAACAGCGCGTAGATCTTCAGCAGCGTCGCGTTGTCGGGACGCTCGGACAGCTTCTTCGATGCGGCGACGGCGGCTTCGAACGCCGCGTTCAGGTCGGCCATGCTCGCGCTCCTCGCGGGGGTCGGGTGCCGTATTATAGGGACGCCCCGGGATGCCCGGGCTGCGGATCACGACAGGGAGCGGCGGCATGGCACGCGAGAAGATGACCGGGGTCGACACCGCGTGGCTGCGGATGGACAGCCCGGCGAACCTCATGATGATCGTCGGCGTCGAGATCTTCGACACCCCGATCGCTTACGACGCCCTCGCGCAGCGCCTCACCGATCGCTTCCTCACTTACGACCGCTTCCGCCAGAAGGTCGTCGCCGAAGGCGGCGGCTACTGCTGGGAGGACGACGAGGACTTCGACATCGCGAACCACCTGGTCCCCACGCGGCTTCCCGGCGAAGCGGGCGACGCCGAGCTGCGCGAGCTGATGGCGGAGCTCTCGTCGCAGCCGCTGGACCCGGACCGCCCGCTGTGGGAGTTCCGGTACGTCGAGAACTACAAGGGCACGGTCGCGGTCGTCATCCGCATCCACCACTGCATCGCCGACGGCATCGCGCTCGTGAACGTCACGCTGTCGATGACCGACGGCTGGAAGGCACCGGCGCCCCGCGCGCGCGACGCGCACGACGCTCACGACGACGAGCCGCACCACGAGGGCACGCACGCGTGGAGCTCGATCATCGAGCCGATCACGCGCACCGCGGTGAAGGCCGCGGAGGCCACCGGCGGCGCGCTCGGCGCGTCGGTCGACATCGCGGCCGACCCCGAGGGCCTCGAGGCGCTCGCCACCGTCGGTTCGCAGGTCATCAAGGACGCGCTGAAGGTCGGGCTGATGAGCGCCGACTCCGACACCAGCCTGAAGGGCACGCCGGGCGGGCGCAAGGCGGTCGCGTGGAACGAGCCGATGCCGCTCGACGAGGTCAAGGCGGTGTGCAAGGTGCTCGGCGTCTCGGTCAACGACGTCCTGCTGTCGTGCGTGACCGGCGCGATCCACCACTACCTCGAGGGGCGCGGCGAGCCGGCGGCCGGCAAGGAGTTCCGCGCGATGGTG
>CAZYHJ010000127.1:0-7367 GCA_964646645.1 uncultured Saprospiraceae bacterium
CACACAAGTGATGATAGAATGCGCGTTCAATGGTTTTTAGTTCTTCCTTCGTTTTAGTTGGGAAGGAGTTTTTCAGATTGGTTTGCACCACTTTGCGTCGGTAGCCAAAGCACTTGTAAAGCAGAAAGTATAATCCATCGGAAATGACATACAAGACCTTGAAAGGAAGCAAGGAGATCGGAAGGATGATTAGATAATAGAGCAGGAAACTAAAAATAACCATTAAGGTGGTGTTGTTGAACCCCGCAAATATACACACTCCTTCATCGCCCCGGGCGGCTATTGGTTATCCGGAGGCGATTAACTGATGACTCAGGCCCGTACGTTTCCTGATACGTTCGGTCCAAAGGAGGAATAAGGCTCCAATGATAAAGAATCCGGCCAGCGCAAATATGCTGTTGCGCATGTCTCCGGTGATATGTTCAATCAGCCCAAATAAAAACAAGCCTACAGCCATGGCTATTTTTTCAGCCACATTATAGAAGCTAAAAAAGGAAGCTGTGTCTTGTGTGACAGGCATCATTTTAGCAAATGTAGACCGGCTCATGGCCTGAATGCCACCCATGACCAAGCCTACAACGGCGGCCAATCCATAGAAGGCCGTATCCGTATGCGTATTATAGGCTGCGGCGCAGATGCCGATCCATAGGGCGACAGTCAACATCAGTACCCGGAGATTGCCAATACGCGCGGATAACCTGGCCATCATCATTGCACCGACAATCGCCACCAGTTGAATAATGAGGACAATTAAAATAAGCTCAGTCTCTCCAAGGGGTTGCATGATGCCATCCACTTCTTTTTTGATTTCTTTGACCGCAAACTCTGCCGCGGCCAGCATCACCGTCTGGACTCCCATGCTGTAAAACAAAAAGGCCAGGAGATATATCTTGATGAGCGGCAGTTTTTCCAGGTGCCGGTACACTTCCTTCAGCTCATGAAAGCCGTTGCATAAAATATTGTGCTTAGGGCCTGATTTGGCAGGTGTTCCTTCAGGGAGTTGCGAAAATGGTATTTGGGCAAAGCTGATCCACCATATACCTACAAGCAGAAAGGACAATCTTGCTGCAAAAGTCGGGTCATCAAACTTTATTTGAACAAATGCCAAACAAATCAACTGAAGGATCACACTGCCTATGTATCCAAACATGTATCCTTTAGCACTCAAAGCATCGTGTGCTGCTGGTTTGGCAATTTCAGGGAGATAAGCATTGTTGAAAACAATACCGCCACTGTAACCAATGGCAGCCACAATCGCCAGGATGATGGCGAGTTCAATATGATGTGCGTCAAAAAAAAACATACCACAGCATGCGAGTCCGCCCATCCATGTAAAGAACTTCATGAAACGTTTTTTCGTGCCGCGATAGTCGGCAATCGAAGAAAGGATGGGGGAGATAAATGCCACGGTGAGATAGGCAAAAGCCAGGGCGTAATTGAGCATCGCACTATTGATGGCTTCAAAACCGAAGAAGGAGATCACATCCGGAGTGTCATCCTTTTTATCGCCGGTCACGGCGATAAAATAGATAGGAAAGATCGTGGCGGTGATGACAAGATTGTACCCTGAATTGGCCCAATCAAACATACACCACGCGCGATGCAGTTTTTTAACAGATGGCACGCTGGTCATAAGAGAAGGTGGTGATAAGCAGCAATAACAGCAGGGCCAAATTAGCCAATTATACTTCATGCTGTATAGGGAAAGCATTTGAAAACAAAAAGCCACCCGCAGGTGGCTTCCGCAACAGTTCATGGAGGAGAGGAGATGAAAAAACCTGGCCCGAAGGCCTTATTTACTCTACTCTATATAGGTGTAGGAAAAAGTGGAAATGTCGTCGTTGAATATTTGCGTTTGGGTGGCCACCCTGTTTTTCGCGTCAAAGGTATACGCAAATGAGGCCTGGATGAATATTTCGCCTGAGGGTTTGCGACCATACCATTGCTTCATGAGGTTCCTGGACTCTTTGCCACGATAGCTTTGTCCAAAGGCATCATTGTTGAGGTTGTTTAAGTGATTCGTATAGTAGCTGTTATAATACGTGTATCGCAATTGTCCATTCTGATAATACGTTGTACTGTCCAGATTGCCATTTGAATAGTAATAGGTATTGATAAATTCATCATTTCCATTGACCGCTCTTGTTTTGGAAACCTGACCATCATCATTGTATTCGTACCACTCTCTGTAGGACGCATTGTAACTCACGGTGCGTGCACCTACGCGTCCATCCGCATTGTACTCCATGGTCGTAAATGAACTTAGGCTGCCATCGGATTCAAAGTACCTGATTAAGACGTAGTCATCGAAATACGTGCTGGTGGAAAACCCGTCCGCGTATTCAGCCTTGATCTGCCGGTCAAGGTGATCGTAGAAATATTTGGTTTCTTCTCCTTCTACACTAGAGGATTCCACCAGGGATAGCTCTGGTCCAGGAAGCGGGTGATCGGGATGCGTGGGCTCAGCCATCTCATGTTCCTGCTGACAGGAGGCCACGAAGAGGGCAAGGACAAACAGGAGATAAAGGGTAGACTTCATCGGTTGATTGAATTGGATTTGAAAAGCATGATTAGGTCGGGACATCGTTGGTTGTGTTTGATGATACAAACCTATTCTGCCCCGGCGATGAAGGCAGGGAAATCCTATTCAACGGAAGTTATCAGTGATTTAAAGGTTCGCTAAAAAAAAGAAACCGAAGCCAGGCTCCGGTTTCAGCGAAATAGGGGGGAGAAATTTGTATGCGCAGAGACTAGTAATCGCTACTCAGGGCAGGCAGGAATTTTACCAGTTCATCATAAGTTTTTGAGCGATCAAGACAAAGTTCAAGTTCTTCATTGAACATATCCAGTGAACCTTCGCCATGAACGGCTTCGAATTCGTCTTTCCACATCATGTCCTGATCAAAATAGGAGAACCCGTTCATGCCCAGTTCCATGCAAGTGTGAGGGCCCTGGGAAGCGCCAAACTTCGAATATAGCTGCATGGAGGCCTTATGGTTTCTTGTTTTCATCACATCAATCACCATGCCCACTAATTTTTTATACCGTTCATACTGTCCAGGTTTGACATAGAAGTACCTCCAGCGGAAGGAACCAAAATTGTCACTACCAGCGGGGCGGTACTGGAGATCTTTATCTGCCCTCCAATACACAGCTTCTCCCACCGATTCTACATATTCAAGTACTTTATTCCAGTCTTTTTCATGTTCCTCCCCGGAAGGCCTGCCTTCCATTTGCGTGAAGGTCATGGGGCCCATGGATAATTCATATTGACCTGAATTGGGACCGGTCCAGATTTCGAAAATACTCACCTTATAAGGCGCAACATTGTGATATTTTTTGTTGTGCGCGGCAAGACCTTTTTCAAAATCAGCCTGGTGTTCCATTTTGACTTTGAAACGGACTGATTCGTATTGTTTGTAATCGGCCTGCCCGATGAGTGAGAACGTGGTGAATACCACCAGGATCGCTAAAAGAAGTTGGTTTTTCATTATTGAATTGATTTGGTTAAAAGATGTAAAACTCAGCTCTGGTGATCTGAAATGGTGTGTTCAAACATCGTCGGAAAAACGTTGGCCTTAGAAAGAGCCAAATCAACTCGGGATCATCAAATATACCTCATTCATCGAACCATTCCATTCCGGGGGCCGGAAAACATGATATTTTTATTTTATGCATATGTGTTTCACACCCGATGTCAATGGCACTTTTACCTTTTGATCAACTGACAATTCTCATATTTGTGGCCAATTCATGGAAAAGCAATTGTCCCGGTTAGCAGCTTTTTTTACCAGCCTTTCGGATCGACAGGTGATTTGGCTTGCAATTCTCCTTTGCTTTCCGGCTTTTCTGATTCACCTCGATACCATTGCGTTTATTGGGGATGAGGGCATAAGATCTTTGGTGGCTTTTGAAATGAAGCACTCCGGAGACTTCATTGTTCCGACGTTGAACGGGGCGCCATATTATAATAAGCCACCATTGTACAATTGGTTTATTTATGTCACTTCCGAGCTTTTCGGCTATTATGGGGAGTGGCCCGCAAGAGTGACCACCTTATTTTTTCTTGCAGCCTTTGGGTACACGGTTTATTTTTTTATCCGGAAAGAGTTTGATCGGCTCACCGCTGCGACCATGGGGTTTATGGTGCTGACGAGCGGCAGGATCCTGTTTTGGGACAGCATGCTGGGGCTGATTGATATTTGTTTCTCATGGGTGGTGTATGTCAACTTCATGGTTCTCTATTTCCTGGGAAAGGAAGGAAAATGGAAACAAATGTTTGTCTTGTCCTATCTCCTTTTTTCTGCGGCATTTTTGATGAAGGGATTGCCAGCGCTGGTATTCCAGGGTATTTCAATCATTTCTGCACTTGCGCTACATGGAAAACTCAAAGAGAAGTTCTTTTCGCCTGACCACATTTTAGGAGGCCTGGTGGGCATTATCCCGGTGGTGGCCTACTATTTGGCCTATGCAAAACGTGTTAGTCTGGATCATGTTTTCGGCGTGCTGTTTGATCAGTCCATGCAGCGCACGGCTACGCACCATGGGATGGGTGAGACCATACTGCATGTTTTCACTTTTCCTTTTGAACAAGTATATCATTTTCTGCCCTGGTCATTGCTGATCGTGATGGTTTTTTATCCCGGATTCAGAGCGTGGATGAAAAGCCATGAATTTATTCGATTCAATTTTTGGCTTCTCCTGGCCAATCTGCCGGTGTATTGGTTGTCTGTGCAAGTATTTCCGAGATATGTGCTGATGTTTATTCCATTATTCAATATGGTCGGCTTTAGTTTGTATGTACAAGGAAAGCAGGAACCGGGAATACTTTGGAAGGTCGTTCGTGTTTCATTTCTGGTGATGGCGGGACTTGCGCTGATTGGATGCTTATTGCTGCCCATCGCCCCTCAGGTCAGGACCATACCTCAACTTTATTTTGTTTGGATTTTTGCCTCTATTGGATTAGCTATTGGTTTTACAGGTATGCTTAAGGATGGCAGACGTAGTTTTCTATGGTTTGTCATCTGCCTGCTTGTCGTTCGTATTGTGTTTAATATGGTGGTGCTTCCGCTGCGGAGTGAAGGACATGCGGTCAACGAGATCAGGGAGGATTGCAGGCGTGTAGCGGCCGCCCACGGTGATGTCACCTGGTATCTCTATGGCGCTACATTTCCTCATGAAGTCGCCAGATTTTATACTTCAGCCTACACCAATCAGATCATTAAGAAGACAAATGAAGTACTGGACGAGAAGGCGCTTTATCTGGTGGACCGCAACCAATATCCGGATTTTCCAGGGGTCATGATTGACTCCCTGCGCACGGAAAAAGCACAGGTTCTTGCCTTGATGCGCCCACACTAAACCAATTGGCCTTTTGATTTCAGGTTTTTCATATCTGACATGTTGCGTAATTTTCGCCCCCTATTGGTAGTGATGCAAATTAAGTTACCTAACATCTCGATTCCGCGCCCGGTCAAGACCGTACTGAAGCTGGCTATTTCGGCAGCGATTATCACGATTATTCTCCGGAAGATAGATGAGCGTACTTTAATTGAGGTAGTGACTCAGGCGAATCCGCTTTGGGTACTATGGGCCCTGGTCTTTTTTATTCTCTCTAAAATCATATCCGCCTATCGGTTTAATTTGCTCATGTCTACGGAAGATGTGCACATGACCGCGCTGCAAAATATCCGGTTGTACTGGCTTTGTATGTATTACAATTTGCTCCTGCCCGGCGGTATCAGCGGGGACGGATATAAAATCAAAGTATTGATGGAGCGTTTCGGTCAGCCGTTTAAGCGCATGGTCACCATCACGTTGCTGGACAGGATTTCCGGATTGATAGCCCTTGGACAGTTAAGTGTTATTCTCTTGTTATGGGTCGATGTATTCAGAGCATATTGGTATCTGACTATTCCGGCACTGCTGATCAGCTTCATTATTGGTTATTTTTTATTTAAATGGGCCAGTCCCCGGTTACCAAAGGTTTGGCTGAAAACTTCGATCCAGTCATTGGGCGTTCAGGGAGCACAGGCTGTGGCTACCCTTGGACTTGTTCTCGCCCTGGGAGAAGGATTGCATTGGGCGGACTATCTGATTCTGTTTTTAATTTCGTCACTTGTAGCGATGATTCCCATCACTGTGGGAGGGGCAGGTGCGCGTGAACTCACCTTTTTATATGGCTCGCAGTTTCTCGATATTCATGCGGAGAAGGCCGTCGCCATTGGATTTCTCTTCTACCTTATTTCTACAAGTGTCTCCTTTTTCGGCATCCGTTACAGTTTCAATAAGGAAAAAATTTTTTCAACACATCCAGCTAAGGCTGCGTCACCAAAGGTTTAATGGCAGAAGGCTCGCAATTTTTGACTATCTTGTCCCTGTTTTCGTTATTGTGCATAAGGCATATACATCCTGTACGCTCTCAGACAGGTAATATGGATACCGGGCGCGTTGGCAAAAGCATAGCAGCAACCCATCAGGTCAAAATTCCAACTTTGGTGGCGGGGTATCTATCAAAAATTTTATTTACTTATGAAGGCATTGTCCGCAATCACTGATCCACAGTATCAACCCAGAACTGATTTTTCCGCATATGAACGCTGGTGGCTTAAGTTTCTCAATGATGAAAGAGATCTGCCATTCATTCATTTGCTGACGCGCATTCACCTGATTGTATTTCCATGGGCATTTCTCATGTTTACGCCTTTAGTTCAGGGAATTTACTGGTGGCTGCTCTATATCCCTTACGCCTATGTCGCCCAATCGTACTTCAAAGGAAGATTCGGCCTGATGTTTCATTGCATGTGCCATCGCAACATGTTTAAGAAGGAATATATGTGGCTGCACAAATATGTCACCTGGATTGTTTGTCCTTTCTTTGGGCATACCCCGGAGACGTATTTTGCCCATCACATCATCATGCACCACGTGGAAAACAATATGGAAGATGATGCCAGTAGTACGTTGCGATTCCGCAGGGATAGTCCGGTGGATTTCTTAAAGTACCTGGGAAGGTTTCTGGCCCTCGGCATTGTGGATACGTTTATGTATTTGTTCCGCAGGAAAAGGAAGAAAGTATATGTTCGATTCACCACCGGCGAACTTACCTTTTACCTCGTATGCGTCTTGCTTTGTTTTGTCAATTTAAAGGCCACACTCATGATCTTTATCGTGCCGGTCATCTATGCCCGATTTATCATGATGATGGGCAACTGGACCCAGCATTGCTTTATCGATGCCAGAGATCCGGAGGGCCATTTCAGCAGTGTATTCAATTGTATCAATAACGTCTACAACCAGAACTGCTGGAACGATGGATATCACTCCATTCATCACCTTAATCCTGCACTCCATTACACGGAGATTCC
>CAZYHJ010000128.1:0-2654 GCA_964646645.1 uncultured Saprospiraceae bacterium
TTTTTATGTATCTCCTCACGTCATCAGCACCATCGCCGAAAAGATGATCATGGAGCATACGGATGCGCTATACGCGGACATGGTCTATGTGCATCCCGAACAAACAAATAAAATCATTCGCACCTGGCATGCGGGTGAATTCAAGCGACAGAAATTTCTGCACGGATGGATGCCACCTCACCCAACGTTTTTTGTCCGTCGTTCGGTGTATGAGCAGTTTGGTATGTTCAATCTTGACTTGCGTTCAGCCGCGGATTATGAATTGATGTTGCGCCTGCTGTATAAGGAAAGGATCAGTGTATCCTATTTGCCACAGGTCATTGTGAAAATGAGGACAGGCGGCCACAGCAATGTCTCCATCGCCAACCGTATTAAAGCCAATCGCGAAGACCGAAATGCCTGGCGGGTGAATGAACTGCGCCCGTATTTTTATACGACCTTCATGAAACCGGTCAGGAAAGTGACCCAGTTTTTTATCAAACCAAAATTTAACGCATGAAGACAGCCTTGATTACCGGTGTGACCGGACAGGATGGCGCCTACCTCTCCGAGTTTCTATTGAAGAAGGGATATATCGTGCATGGGATCAAGCGAAGGAGTTCGCTCTTCAATACCGGTCGCATCGATCACCTCTACCAGGATCCGCATGTCAATAACCGCAATTTTATTTTGCATTACGGTGACCTTTCTGATGCGACGAATATCATTCGCATTATCCAGGAAGTGCAGCCTGATGAGATCTATAATCTCGGTGCGATGTCGCATGTCAAGGTGAGCTTTGAAGAACCGGAATACTCCGCGGATGTGGATGGCATTGGCACCTTGCGCATCCTTGAAGCGGTCCGCTTACTTGGACTGACAGCGAAGACCAGAATCTACCAGGCATCGACATCAGAGTTATATGGAAAGGTGCAGGAGATACCGCAGACGGAAAAGACGCCTTTTTATCCCAGGTCTCCTTATGGCGTAGCCAAACTCTATGCCTATTGGATCACCGTCAATTACCGCGAGGCCTATAATATGTTTGCCTGCAACGGTATCTTATTCAATCACGAAAGTCCTCTTCGTGGTGAAACCTTCGTAACCCGCAAGATCACCCGCGCCGTAGCCAGGATCGCCCTGGGTATGCAGGACACATTGTATGTGGGCAATCTCGATGCCCGTCGCGATTGGGGACACGCAAGGGATTATGTGGAAGTCATGTGGAAAATCCTTCAGCATGATCAAGCGGAGGACTGGGTGATTGCAACAGGCGTCACTACAGCGGTGCGGGATTTTATTGCCATGGCCTTTAGAGAAGTTGGATTAAACATCCATTTTGAGGGCAGTGGCGCATCCGAGACCGGCATCATCAATGCCATTGACCGTGCGTATTTTGAAGAAGTCACCGGCACATCATGTTCACTGCAGGAAGGCGCAGTAGCCGTGAGGGTGGACCCAAATTATTACCGCCCCACCGAAGTGGATCTGCTGATCGGAGATGCGACAAAGGCAAAAGAAAAACTCAACTGGGTACCACAGCATGATATCCATAGCCTCTGCCGCGAGATGGTCCACGCCGACCTGGAACTGGCGCAAAGGGTGGCATTACTCAAGAGAGAGGGGTTTGAGATTAGTAATGAATATGAATAAAATCTACATCGCCGGTCACACCGGCATGGTCGGTTCCGCGATCTATCGCCAACTGGCCGCGCGGGGGCACACGAATCTTATCGGGCGCACCTCTGCCGAATTGGATTTGCGCAACCAGGACAATGTGATTTCATTTTTTGAAAGAGAGCGTCCTGAGTATGTTTATCTCGCGGCGGCGAAGGTGGGCGGTATCCTGGCCAATAATCAATATCGGGCTGAATTTTTGTACGACAACCTGATGATTGAAGCCAATATCATTCACGCTTCTTTTTTGACAGGCGTGAAGAAGTTGTTGTTTCTCGGATCTTCATGTATCTATCCAAAACACGCGCCACAACCTTTAAAGGAAGACAGCTTATTGACCGGATTACTGGAGCCCACAAATGAACCCTATGCGATTGCGAAGATTGCGGGGATAAAATTGTGTGAGGCCTATCGCAGTCAGTACGGATGCAATTTCATTTCCGCCATGCCAACAAACTTGTATGGTCCCAATGACAATTATGATCTGCAGGGCTCACATGTACTACCTGCCATGATCAGAAAATTTCATGAAGCCAAAAAGCGTGGAGATAAGGAAGTAATCATCTGGGGCACCGGTAAACCATTACGCGAGTTTATGCATGTGGATGATCTTGCCTCCGCTTTGGTTTTTTTGATGGATCATTATGACGACGCCCAATTTATAAACGTTGGCAGCGGCGAAGAAGTTTCCATTCTTGATCTTGCACACTTAGTTAAGAGCGTTGTTGGATTTGAAGGCGCCATCACCCACGATCTCTCCAAACCCGACGGCACTCCCCGAAAGTTGATGGACAATTCACGTCTCACCGCATTAGGTTGGAAAGCATCGATCTCATTGGCAGAGGGCGTGCGATCTGTTTATGCGTCATTGAAAGATAAGGACTGGTATTAAGTAATTACGAATTACGAATTATGGTTCGACCTGCTTTACACATCCTCGGGCTATACTTCGACTCCGCTCAGCACGGCGCAGCTCACCAACCGCGAATTACGAATTT
>CAZYHJ010000128.1:2754-4604 GCA_964646645.1 uncultured Saprospiraceae bacterium
CCTGATGCCGAAGGTATATATGCGGATCATCACATCGCGCTGGGACATCGGCGGCTATCGATCATTGACTTGAGTGAGAGCGCCAATCAACCGATGTGGGATCACGCGGGCCGATATGCGCTGGTGTTTAACGGAGAGATCTATAATTACCAGGAAGTCAGAGCACAACTTTCAGATTATCCTTTCCGGACGCATTCGGATACGGAGGTGGTCATCGCTGCTTACGAACGTTGGGGTGTGAAATCCCTCGATCGGTTCAATGGGATGTTTGCCTTTGTGATCTGGGATACCAAAGAGCAGGTGTTGTTTGCAGCCAGGGACAGGCTGGGCAAGAAACCATTTTATTACTACCAAACGAGGAAGGAATTTATTTTCAGTTCTGAAGTACGTAGTTTAATAGCATCAGGTTTAGTAGAACCTAAACTCGATGAGTCTCAGCTGGGAGAATATTTTCTCTACCAGGCGCCTATGCATGAGCACAGTCTCATCAAAGGAATCAAACGATTGCCTGCAGGACATTATGCATTGGTGTCTAAAGATAAATTGGTCATCGAGCCCTATTGGGGATATGCACATATCCGGCCTTCAGGAGATAGTCATGAAACTGCGAAACACAAAGTCCGTGATTTATTTCTGGAGGCGGTACGGCTACGCATGGTTTCTGATGTTCCGGTGGGAGCGTTTTTATCCGGAGGGATTGACTCAAGCCTGGTGGTCGCCTGTATGGCCGAACAATCCACCTCGCCTGTTGACACCTTTACGGTAAGTTTTGAGGAAAAGGCATATGATGAATCATCGTATGCGGAACATATTGCGAGCTTATATAAAACCAATCATCATCGGTTGGTGATCCGGCCGGAAGAGTTTCTCGAAGAGTTGGATACAATCCTTGGCGACATGGACACGCCCAGCGGAGACGGACCAAATACCTGGCTGGTATCAAAGCATACGCGTCAAACCGGAATTAAAGTAGCCTTGAGTGGACTTGGCGGTGATGAGTTATTTGCAGGGTATGATAAGTTTCTGAACTATCACCGGATGATGAAGCATCAGTGGTTTTCGCAATTACCCCTTGCATTACGTAAGACTGCGGCAACAGCCATGGCCATGATCCGGAAATCGGGCATTCATAAACTGACGGAACTTTCCGCATTGGAAAAATGGGATTTTGCACATGTGTATCCTTTGTTGCGCAGAGCCTACAATCAGGAAGAAGCCAATCAAATCCTGAGCAAAGCTATGGCCAGGGATGAAGTGGAGCAACGTCTGACCGGATGGCAGGATCAGCTGTCCACGTTTGGTCATTTCAGCATGTGTACGGTGGGTGAACTCGAAACCTACACCAGGGATGTGTTGTTGAGAGATACGGACCAGATGTCCATGGCACATGCACTGGAAGTGAGGGTTCCATTTTTCGATTTCAAACTCATAGAGTACGTACTCTCTTTGTCTGATGCAGTCAAGTATCCCCATACACCAAAGCAACTGCTGGTCGAAGCCATGGCGCCACGACTACCTAAACAAATCAGTCATCGAAAGAAAATGGGCTTTACCCTTCCAATCCATCACTGGTTGAAAAATGAATTGACCGGATTTGCGGATGAAAAAATAAAACAACTGGCCGTGCGTCATGAATTCAACGAAGCAGGCGTCATGCGCAAATGGAAATCATTCCATGAAGGAGACCCCGCGGTGCCCTGGACGCGCGTCTGGCAGATGGTTGTCCTCTCCGACTGGCTCCAGCGCAACAGGCTGTAATTATTTGCTGGATAAAATGATTCTGGTTAAATCAGTGCGTTTAGAAAGTTTAGTTTATGGAGCTGTTCGCTCCCTAAGTTTAGAAAGTTTAG
>CAZYHJ010000128.1:4704-7356 GCA_964646645.1 uncultured Saprospiraceae bacterium
TAAGTTTAGAAAGTTTAGGAACCCCTCGTTCGAGCGAACGATCCCCTTAGTAGGAGATATTTTCTAAACTTTCTAAACAGTGTCGCCGAACAGGCGACAACGCTAAACTTTCTAAACACAGTGCCTATACTTTAATCTGTGATTTAACTTAAAATATGCTCAACGTAGATCTCATTGCCGGGGCGCGTCCCAATTTTATGAAGATCGCCCCCATCATCAAAGCGATCCATTCGTTTAATGCCTCACATCAATATCGTGAAATACATTATCGCCTCATCCATACCGGCCAGCATTATGACCAAAACATGAGTGGAAGTTTCTTCGAACAACTGGGCATACCAGAACCAAATCTCAATCTTGGCGCAGGGTCAGGTACACAGGCCAGCCAGACCGCGCAGATCATGATCGGATACGAAAGCGCATTGCAGGAATCAAAACCGGATATATGTCTTGTAGTAGGTGATGTCAATTCCACAATGGCTTGTTCGATCGTGGCTAAAAAAGCAGGGGTCAAAGTCGCACATGTTGAAGCAGGCATACGGTCAGGAGACTGGACGATGCCGGAAGAGATCAATCGTATCGTCACGGATAGCATTACCGATTATTTTTTCACCACGTCTGAAGAGGCCAATCAAAATTTGTTGAATGCGGGACATACCCGGGAACAAATCTTCTATGTGGGGAACACGATGATTGATTCCCTCATGCACAACCTCGATAAATTACAAAAGCCTGATTTTTTTGACGACCATCTTGCCGGAGAACGATACCTGGTCCTGACCCTGCATCGCCCATCCAATGTGGATGATCCCGATAAATTATTGGCATTGCTGGATACCATTGTCTCTGCTGCCGGAGATACATTGATATTATTTCCGATGCACCCCCGCACCCGCAAGATTTATGATAGCCTGGATAAGCCCTTTCATCAGTTTATTGTCACTGAGCCAATGCCTTACCTTGAGTTTATGTACGTGGTCAGAAATTCCATCGGGGTTGTTACAGATTCCGGCGGCATCACTGAAGAAACGACCGTCTTGAATATTCCCTGCATCACATTGCGCACCACCACCGAACGACCGGAGACCGTGCGGCTCGGCAGCAATGAATTGGTCAAAGATCCCCGCGATCTCCCTCAGCATCTCGAAAAAATGATCGCCGGTCAATGGAAACAGGCTCAACCCATTAAATACTGGGACGGCAAGACAGCATCAAGAATTGTAGACGCATTGTCCAAAATTGTTAAATAGTAATTGATCAAGCTGTTGTCAATGCGTTTAGAAAGTTTAGCGTTACTACCTATTCGGTAGCATTGTTTAGAAAGTTTAGAGAACATCCCAATTTAAAGGGATCGTTCCCCAAAATGAGAGGTTCCTAAACTTTCTAAACACAGTAACCACTAGTTCGATTATTGCAACAGAAAAGTTCGACTAAACTTTCTAAACTTTAGCACCGAACAGGTGATAAAACTAAACTTTCTAAACACTGTGTCGAAAGAATGAATTTCCTCTACCAATGAATCCCTCACCCAATCACTAAATCACAACCTCACTCCATGAACACAACACCATACATCCTCATCATGGCCGGCGGAGTCGGATCGCGCTTCTGGCCCGCCAGTCGCGAACATCTGCCCAAGCAATTTCTCGATATAACGGGTTCAGGAAAGACCTTGATCCGGCAGACAGTGGATCGCTTCCTCGAATTTATTCCCGCCGACCGCATCTATGTGATTACGCATAAACAGTATGGCGAACTGGTACACAAAGCCATTCCTGAACTCAAGGATCACCAGGTGATTGAAGAGCCTGCACGCAATAACACTGCGGCATCGGTGGCCCTCGCCTCCATGAAACTTTACAAGATGGATCCTGAAGCGACCTGCATCGTTGCGCCGGCAGATCACCTGATCACAAATGAAAACGAGTTTCAGCGCGTTTTGAAATTGGCAATAACGCATGCGGAACACCATGCGAGTATTATCACACTCGGCATCGAACCTTCAAGGGCAGATACCGGGTATGGTTATATTGAGTTTGACAAAAGAGATGAGGCTTCTGTGCGAAAGGTGCAATCCTTCAGAGAAAAGCCGGATCAGGCTACTGCTGAACATTACCTCAATCTCGGCTCCTTTGCGTGGAACGCGGGGATCTTTGTCTGGAAGTTGAAAGTGATTATTGATCAGTTTAAACAACACGCTCCACAAATCCATGATCTGCTCATGGAGGGCATGCCCTTATACAATACGGTCAATGAAGCTCCGTTCATTGATGCTCAGTATCCAAAGACAGAAAAGATATCCGTGGATTACGCCATCCTGGAACGCGCGGATAATGTCTACACGATTCCTTGCGATATCGGTTGGTCCGATCTGGGGACCTGGAACTCCCTCTATGTACAATCCGAAAAAGATGAACGAAAAAATGTGATCCTCACCCCACCCGCTTACCTGGACAAGTCGGGTCATAATCTCGTCATGTCCTCTAAAGATAAACTGGTCGTTGTCCGCGGACTGGAGAATTATATCATCATCGATACTGATGATTGCCTTTTGATTTATCCCAAAGCCGCAGAGCAGGAAATCAAGCAACTCAAACAGGAGCTGGAACAAGAGGGATTAGGTCGGTTTCTATGAATTTAATTCGTGAAAAT
>CAZYHJ010000129.1:0-1953 GCA_964646645.1 uncultured Saprospiraceae bacterium
AGCGGTCTGCCGACGACGGGGCTGGCGTTCGCCTTCACCAGACGGACCGAAACAATCTAAGCAAGGCCATTTCTGGGTTCGGCAACTCGGAAGGCGGGGTCATTTTATGGGGCGTAGATTGCCGCACCCTGCCAGCCACCGGAGATGTCGCTCAAGCGAAGTTCCCGCTCACCAACCCCACTCGTTTTGTGAGTTGGCTCGAAGGGGCCACCTCCGGTGCAACAATCCCGGCGCATCCACACGTACGCAGTTTGCCGATACCCAGTGCTGTGGCGGGCACTGGCTTCGTAGTGACTCTGATAAAGGCGAGCCATCTCGCCCCGCATCAGGCCATCCCGGATCTCACATACCACATGCGGGCAGGCTCCGATTTCGTCCGCGTGCCCCACGCCGTGCTACAGGGCATGTTTGGGCAGCGACCGCAGGCCCAGGTATTCTACATGTGGGGGATCCGCACGCCTGAACTCATTCCCCTTGCCCAACAGCCAACGCGAGCGCTTTCCTTGCGGGTCAACCTCCTTCTTAGCAGCTATGGCCCTGGCATCGCACGAGACTTGTTCTTCACAGGGGGCATCGTGGCCCCAGGGGGCCCGACAACAGTTCGGATTGGGCTCCAAGATGGTCAGCGATGGGAAGGACATGTGACGAATGGTACGCGTGTTTCCGTTGTGCTGAAAGACGGCTTCAAACTCGCTCCCGAGGCGATACTGGAGCCGGTGTTCGCCGACATTCGCTTAGAGCCTCCTTGTACTGGCCGTTTGTCCTATGCGTTCAATTACGGTCACGGGCAATCGCCAGTCTCTCGCATCGAGCATACTGTTTTGGGACCAGACCTAGACCAAGCATTCCAGGAGTACATGGCCACCCGCAACACGGGTGCCCTCTACTCGCGTGTGTTCGGAGTGACACCGACCACGGGTGACGCCTAACCAGCGCATGGACGCTGTCGGGGCGCGGCCGTCGGTTGTCTCAGGCTGGCACAACCAGGCGGCGGACGGTAACCTTCACTGAGCGCGCCGCGGCCCCGCAGGTCATGCGCGGGCGTTAGCGCGCCTCTTTCGTCCGGCACGGAGTCTCGATGGACCTCATACTAGAGAACCTCAGAACTTTCATGGGTGTCCATACCTTTCCGGTGGCCCCACTCACCCTGATCACGGGGGAGAATAGCTCGGGAAAGTCTACCCTGTTGGCAGGACTTGCTTGCGTCTGTGACTTTGAAGGCTTTCCATTCAGGCCTGCCTTCAATCGGCCCCCGTACAGCCTTGGGTCCTTTGACACGATTGTATCCCACAGGGGCAAGCGGCCTCTGGGAAGCTTCGCCATTGGATACACTCGGCCTCTCCCCAGACCCGGAGCAGCGGAGCGCGTTCTGGCACGATACACGGACGTAGAAGGCCAACCGGCCCTTGCTCACCTCGTCGTCTCCAGCGGGCCAGAGTCCGTAACTATCGAGGTTAAAGAGAGTTCATCGAAAACATTCACAGGGAACCTTCGCGTCGTCCTAGAAGACCGCGAACTGGAGCGCCAATTCTCCTTCTCCAAGATACCGGGCGAGGGACGCGGGCTAGATCTATCCACACTAGTAGTCAATGTTCTTATCCGCGGCTCGACGGGCGAGTCCGTCAAGATAGACACGGAGCTCTTCCAGAGGCTTCACCGCATTTCTTCCTCCTTCGCTCCGGCCAGCGCGGTTTCCGTAGCCCCAATCCGATTCACTCCCAATAGGGTCTATAGTCAAGCCTCAGACCTTTTCGATCCAACGGGCAATCACATCCCGATGGTACTTGACAGAATGCTGAGGTCACCGACGGCGAAGGAGACACGGGCCGTAATCGACTCACTGAACCGCTTTGGTGCCGCCTCGGGCATGTTCACGAGCGTCACCGTTCGAAGGCTTGGGCGGAAAGTAGGGGCGCCATTCCAGGTGGAAGCAACCGTCGGCCTCGCGCATCA
>CAZYHJ010000129.1:1963-7198 GCA_964646645.1 uncultured Saprospiraceae bacterium
CCGCCCTCGCAACCTCCTGGACGTCGGATACGGGGTGAGTCAGTCACGTCCCATCGTGGTTCAACTCGCCCTGCTCCGTTCCCGCGACATGCTGCTGCTGCAGCAGCCGGAGGTCCACCTTCACCCACGTGCTCAAGCCGCTCTCGGCACCCTCTTCGCCGAAGCAGTAGCCAAAGGCAAACGGCGTCTCGTTATTGAGACTCATAGTGATTACATCATCGATCGCGTGCGACAGGAAGTTGCTGCCGGCAGCATTCCTCCCGAGTCCGTCCGCATCCTGTTCCTGGAACGCCGCCGCGCCAAGTCTCGCGTCTGGCCCGTCGCACTTGACGGAAAGGGTAATCTGCTAAAAGCACCTGTCACCTATGGCGCATTCTTCTTGGAGGAGCAAATGCGCCTCTTTGATCGGTGATGCTCATGTGCCTAATCGTCGACGTGAACCTTTGTCACAAAGTTTTCTGCGATACCCCCTCTGAGGACTTCGCGCCGATTCACCGCGCGCTGTTCGGCCAATCCCCGGGCCTCAGGGCGAAATTAGTATACGGAGGGAAACTACGGAAGGAGTATTGGCATGCGGCCGCAATCCGACAACGCGTCTTGCTGCTTGATCGCATTGGCCGCGCTAGGAAGCTCGCGGACGATATGGTCGATGCGGAACAAGCGAGGATTGAGGGCGGCACAGCCATCCTATCTGACGATCCACACATTCTCGCTCTGGCCAGAGTCGGGCGGGTTACCCTGTTGTGCACCTTGGACGAGGACTTGGTTGCTGACTTTACCAATCCACAATTAGTCTCAGGTCGTGGCCGGGTTTACCAACGCAAAGCGCATGCTCACTTGATCTCCAAGTCCTGCAGGCCGATTGCTAGGGACGCGCGCTAACCACCGCTTGAAGCTGCCGGGGCGCGGCCGACGGGTGGCGTGGGAACCGGCGTCCACGCGCCGCGCCCCGACCAACTTGGCTGCAAACTACGGGTCAGACTAGATACAAGGCCGCTAGTTCTAGGTATCGGGACGATGCCACGCTCACGTTGTGACCTCAGATTCGCAGTTGGCAGCGCCAATGGCCCACGCTCCGGCGTCTGGCGCCTTTGGCTGCCGCGCCACGGGCAGGATATCTACTGTGGCCTGCGCTCAATAGCGCACCGATTCAAGGTTAGCCTTCACGGTAACGGAAGGTGTCACGCCGCCCTGCAATCAGACATTGCGGATGACTACCCAGGCGGCGTCCCAAACCGTTTCCTCAAGGTATGGGAAGCCCCCGAAGTGGAACCTGGCCTATCCCTTCCATTTCGACTCTGCATTCCCTCCACACAGCTTGACATTGCCCCCATCGTGGAGAAGCCGAGTCGACCCATTACATGGCTCCAGCCGCCAGCGCCTGGCTTCGCGCTACACATCGATTTCGTAATCACCGCGCCTGGGGCAATGGATCCAGAGGAATGGGGGTGGCCAGGGTGTATGACGGGCGAAGTTGACTTGCTATGGGATCACCCTCTCGCCACTGGGGCTCATTTCTGGCTTGTTTCCGCGTCCCACCAGATGCCTGAGTGGTTCGCGGCGAGTCTTTCCAAGCGCATTAATGAAGCGAGGCCCATTGCCCTAGAACCCGGGCAACCAACAACGGGGGCTAGACTTATCCTGAGCGCCAGTGACGTGGACTACAGTGCGACGTTTTTTATCGACGCAGCCTACAGACAGGTCACGGTCTAGTCCGAAAACTCCCAGACTTCCGGAGTCCGCCTTACCCGCTCGTATCGGGATCTTGGCATTGGCTTGGGTCGCTTGACCTGAGCAATCAACTTTGAAGTGCAACACCCGCGGCTACGGCTCATAGCATTCTTCCAGGGTTCGGTAGCCCAGGCGCGTGCGGGCCGGGCAATGCGGCTGCAGTCGCGCTGGCTGAGGCCCGTGCCTAGCGGTCCCCCACCCCCAGCCCCGACGCATCCACCTCCCCCGTCCCGCTAGATTCCGGCCTCATGCGCTTCGCCACCGTCGTCTTCGACTGCGACTCCACCCTCTCCGCCATTGAAGGCATCGATGAGCTGGCCCGCGACCACCGCGACCAGATCGCCGGGCTCACCAACGACGCCATGGCCGGCCGCCTCCCGCTGGAAGCGGTCTACGGCCGGCGGCTGGCCCTGATCCGCCCCTCCCGGGCCGACCTCGAGGCCCTCGGCGATCACTACATCCGCGCCCAGGTGCGCGGCGCCGCCGACACCGTACGCGCCCTCCTCGCCACCGGGGTGGTGGTCCAGATCCTCAGCGGCGGGCTCGCCCCCGCCGTACGCCGCTTCGCCCGCGCCCTCGGCGTCGCCGCCGATCGGGTCGCCGCAGTGGAAGTGCACTTCGACGAGGCAGGGGAGTACGCCGGCTTCGATACCGACTCCCCGCTGGCCCGCTCCGGCGGTAAGCAAGCCTGGATCACCGCCCACCAGGCCCAGCTGCCCCGGCCGATCCTCCTGGTGGGAGACGGCGTGACCGATCTGGAGGCCCGCCCCGCCGTGGACTGCTTCGCCGCCTTCACCGGGGTCGTGTCCCGACCGGAAGTGGTGCGCCAGGCCGACGTGGTCCTCCCCGGGCCCTCCCTGTCCGACGTCCTGCCGCTGGTGCTGCCATTGAAGTAGTATTCCCCCCGCGATTTCCCTCGTCTTTTCGTGCGCCTTCTCGGAGTTCACCATGTCGTCCGCCGTCACCACAGCCGCCCCCGCGTTCGGGCGGTTCTTCCTGCCCGGCCCCACCGAGGTCCACCCCGATGTGCTCGCCGCCCAGACCCGCCCGATGATCGGGCACCGGGGCAAGGGGATGGAGCAGCTCATCGCCCAGATGATGCCCGGGCTGCAGCGGATCTTCCGCACCCAGCGCCCGGTCTACCTGTCGGCTTCCTCTGCCACCGGCCTCATGGAAGCGGCCGTACGGAACTGCGGCGGCCGCAAGGTCCTGTCCCTGGTGAACGGCGCCTTCAGTGAACGGTTCTTCAAGATCGCCCTGGCCTGTGGCTGTGAAGCCGAGAGCTATGAAGTTCCCCTCGGCCAGGCCCACGATCCCGCGCGCCTCGCCGGGCTCCTGCGGACCAAGCGCTACGACGCCGTGACCGTGGTCCACTCCGAGACTTCCACCGGCGCGCTGAATCCCATCCAGCAGCTGTCCGAGGTGGTGCGCGCCGCCGACGACGTGCTCCTGCTGGTGGACAGCGTCACCGGCCTGGCCGGCGCGCCGGTCGAGACCGACCTGTGGCAGCTGGACTTCGTGCTGACGGGCTCCCAGAAGGCGCTCGCGCTCCCGCCAGGCCTGGCCCTCGGCGTGGTCCATCCCCGGGCGCTGGACCGCGCCAAGGGGGCCCCGAACCGGGGCGTGTACTTCGACCTGCTGGAGTTCGAGAGCTACATCAGGAAGAACCAGACGCCCAACACCCCGGCGCTCTCGCTGATGTACGCGCTGGCCACCCAGGTCGCCCGGATCGAGAAAGAGACGATCGAGGGCCGCTGGGCGCGGCACCGCTCCATGGCCGAGCGGACCTGGCAATGGGCCGGCTCGGAACGGGAACGGGGCAGGGATGTGCGGGTACTGGCGCCGGAGGGATACCGCTCTCCTACCGTCACCTGCCTGACCGTTCCCGACGGCATGACCGGCTCGAAGGTCAACGAGGCGATGAAGGCCCGCGGCTTCACCATCTCCGCCGGCTACGGGGCGCTCAAGGATTCCACCATCCGGATCGGCCACATGGGCGATCACACCGTGGCCGAGCTCGACGAGCTCCTCGCCGCACTGTCGGAGGTCATCGCCGCGTGAGCACGTTTCGCGTTCTGGTCGCCGACAAGATCGCCCGTGAAGGGCTGGCCCCACTGGCCGGCGATGTGCGCTTCGAGCTGATTGAACGCCCCGGTCTCAAGGGCGACGAGCTCGCCCGCGCCATCGCGGAGGTGGACGCGGTGCTGGTGAGAAGCGCCACCAAGATCACCCGCGAGTCGCTGGCGCTCGCCACCCGGCTCAAGGTCATTGGGCGCGCCGGCGTCGGCGTGGACACCATTGACGTGGAGGCCGCGACCGAACGCGGCGTCGCCGTGATGAATGCCCCGGCGGGAAACACCGTCTCCGCCGCGGAGCTGGCCTTTGCCCTGCTGCTGTCGCTGATCCGGAAAGTCCCCGCCGCGGATCGTTCCATGAAGGCCGGCCAGTGGGACCGGACCAGCTTCAGCGGGATCGAGTTGCATCGCAAGGTGCTCGGCCTGATCGGCGCCGGACGGGTCGGGGGAGAGGTGGCACGCCGGGCCCGGGCCTTCGGGATGAAGGTCGTGGCCTACGACCCCTTCCTGAGCCCGGAGGCCGCCGCCGAGATGGGGGCGGAGCTTTACACCCTGGAGGCGGTGCTGCAGGCGGCAGACGTGCTTTCGCTGCACGTGCCGCTCACCGACAAGACCCGCGGCATGCTGGGCGAGGAACAGCTCGCGCTGGTCAAGCCGACGGCGTTCATCGTGAACGCGGCCCGGGGCGGGGTGCTGGATGAGTCGGCGCTGCTGGCCCGGCTCACCAGCGGCAAGCTGGCCGGCGCGGCGCTGGACGTCTTCGACCAGGAGCCGCTGCCGGCCGATCATCCGCTCCGCGCCCTCCCCAACGTGGTGCTGACACCCCACCTCGGCGCCAGTACCGAGGAGGCCCAGCTGAATGTCGCCGTGGAGATCGCCGAGGCGGTGCGGGCGGCCCTCCTGGAGGGCGACTTCTCCGGCGCCGTCAACGCCCCGCTCGTCGGCGGCGACCGGCTGCGCCGGCTCCGCCCGCTCCTGGATCTGGCCACTCGTCTCGGTCGCCTGGGCTCGGCCCTCACCGGACCCGCCGTCACCGAGACTGAAATTCGCTTCACCGGTGCCGGTGACGACCTGCTCCGGCCGCTGGCTGCCGGGGTGATGATCGGGGTGCTGGAGCGGGCGGTGGGGGCGCCGGCGGTCAACTTCGTCAACGCCCTGCATCTGGCCCGGCAGCGCGGCGTGAAGGTGGAGCGCACCCGCGTCGACAGCGTGCACGGCGATGCCGACCTCATCGAGGTGCTCATCCGCTCCGCCAGCGGCTCGGTGCGCGTGGCCGGAGCGCTGCTCGCCGAGGGACATCCGCGCATCGTCCGGATCCACGACTTCCGGGTGGATGTGGCCCCACGTGGCACCCTGCTGGTGCTGCACAACCGCGACGTCCCCGGTGTGATCGGCCGGGTCGGTACCTTCCTGGGCGATGCCGGGATCA
>CAZYHJ010000130.1:0-7114 GCA_964646645.1 uncultured Saprospiraceae bacterium
TCGACCCGCAGCAGTCGGTGCTGTTCATCCAGTCGCGGGTGCCCGAGCACGCGGAACTGCACCTGCTGCTGTCGATGTGCACGCCGCTGGGCTGGCTCGAGCGCGTGCCCACCTACAAGGACCAGCAGGACAAGCTCTCCGACCGCGACCTGTCCACGTACGGCTTCCTCGGCTATCCGCTGCTGCAGGCGGCCGACATCCTCATGTACCGCGCCGCGTTCGTGCCGGTCGGCGAGGACCAGGTGCCGCACATCGAGCTCACGCGCGAGGTCGCGCGCCGCTTCAATCACCTGTTCGGCCGCGAGGCGGGCTTCGAGGAGAAGGCGCGCGACGCGGTCAAGAAGCTCGGCAGCAAGCGCGCGAAGCTCTACCTCGAGCTGCGCACGCGCTTCCAGGAGCAGGGCGACGACCAGGCGCTGCAGCAGGCCCGCGACCTGCTCGACGAGTCGCAGAACCTCGGGCTGGGCGACCGCGAGCGCCTGTTCGGCTACCTCGAGGGCAGCCGCAAGATCATCCTCTCGGAGCCGCAGGCGCTGCTCACCGAGGCCTCGCGCATGCCCGGCATCGACGGGCAGAAGATGAGCAAGAGCTACGGCAACTCGATCGGAATGCGCGAGGACCCGGCGGCGGTCACGAAGAAGATCCGCACGATGCCGACCGACCCCGCGCGCGTGCGCCGCACCGACCCGGGCGAGCCCGAGCGCTGCCCGGTGTGGCAGCTGCACCAGGTCTACAGCGACGAGGCCACGCGCGCGTGGGCGTCGGCCGGCTGCCGCAGCGCCGGCATCGGCTGCCTCGAGTGCAAGCAGCCGGTCATCGACGCGGTGCTCGCCGAGCAGCGCCAGTTTCACGAGCGCGCCCAGCCGTACCTCGACGACCCGACGCTGCTGCGCAGCATCGTCGCCGACGGCTGCGACCAGGCGCGCAAGCTCGCGCTCGAGACGATGCGCGACGTGCGCGAGGCGATGGGGCTGCTGTACGACTGAACCGCGGGCTCAGGCGGCGTCGGCGCGGTCGTCGCGCACCAGGTGCATCCGGCGCACCTGGGGAATGGCGTCGAGGAACTCGCGCAGCTGCGGGAAGGGCAGCGGCTCGCTGATCAGCGTTCCCTGCATCTGGTCGCACTCGACGCCGCGCAGCGCCTTGAGCTCCGCCGCGGTCTCGACGCCTTCGGCCATCACCTCGATGCCCATGCGCGACGCGAGCGTCGTGACCGCCTCGACGATCGCGGCGTTGCCGCGGTCCGCGGGCAGGTCGCGAATGAACACCTGGTCGATCTTGATGCCGTCGACCGGCAGGTGCCGCAGGTACGACAGCGACGCCCACCCGGTGCCGAAGTTGTCGATGATCACGCGCACGCCCAGCCGGCGCAGCTCGGCGATCAGCGTCGCGGTGCGGTCGGGATTCTCGATGAACGCGCTCTCGGTCAGCTCGAGCCGGAGCAGCCGCGCGGGGACGGCGCGCTGTTCGAGCAGGCCGTTGACGTCGGCGAGGAAGCCGGCCTCGGTCACCTGGCGCGCCGACACGTTCACCGACACCGCGACGTCCTCGTAGCGATCGAGCCCGAGCGCGACTCGGTCGTCGAGCGCGCGGCGGATCGCCCACATGCCGAGCTCGCGGATCAGGTTGCTCTGCTCGGCCAGCGGCAGGAACTGCTCGGCCATCAGCACGCCGCGCGTCGGGTGGCGCCAGCGCATCAGCGCCTCGAAGCCGACGACCTGGCGGCGTGCGACGTTCAGGATCGGCTGGTAGAAGAGGTCGATCTCGCCGCGCTGCATCGCCAGCGGCAGCTCCGCGGCGAGCTGCAACTGCTCGGTGCGCTCGTCCGACATGCCGCCGGCGAAGAAGCGGACGTCGTTGCGCCCCTCCGACTTCACTCGGTACATCGCGCTGTCGGCGCACTTGATCAGCAGACGCGCGTCCTTGCCGTCGTCGGGCGCGATCGCCACGCCGATGCTCGCCGACAGGAAGTAGGCGCGGTTCATCAGCACGAACGGCTTCTCGACCGACGCGAGCACGCGCCGCGCGATGCGCTCGATCTCCTCGCGGTCGGCGAGCTCGCGCAGCAGCAGGATGAACTCGTCGCCGCCGATGCGCCCGGCGACGTCCTGCGGGCGAATGGCCTCGCGCAGGCGCTTGGCGACCTCGATCAGCACCTGGTCGCCGACCGAGTGGCCGAGCGTGTCGTTGATGAGCTTGTAGCGGTCGAGGTCGAGGTAGAGCACCGCCGCCTGCTGGCCGCGCGCGAGCATGCCCTCGAGCTGGTTCGTCAGGTGCACGCGATTCGGCAGCCCCGTGAGCGCGTCGTGCAGCGACTGGTGCGTCAGCCGCTGCTCCGCGGCCTTGCGCTGCAGGTACAGCGACAGGTTGCGCGACAGGATCTCCGCGACCTGGGTGAGGAAGCCGTCGTCCCTGAACCCGACCGGGCCGAGGAACATCAGCATCGACAGCACCGTGCCGGATTCGTCGAGGATCGGCGCCAGGAAGACGGCGCGCGCACCGAGCCGGGCCGACTGGAATCGGCGCGCGAGTTCCGGCTGCGAGTCGATGTCGTCGACCCACTGCGCACGCGCGTCCCGCCAGGCGGCTTCCTCGGCGCTGCCGCCGGCCAGCGGCACCTCGGCGGGCAGCGCCGAGATCATGCGCGTGAAGTCCGGGTAGCCCCAGCGCTCGCGCACCTTGTACGCGGCGCGTCCGGGCAGCAGCTCGAGGTTCGCGCCGCCGCGCCATCCGAGCAGGCCGCACAGCGTGATCAGGATCGCGGTGATCACTCGCTCGGGCTCGGTCTGCTCGCGCATGATCGAGGCGATGTCGCTCTCGATCTTGAGCAGCAGCCGCTGCTCCTTCTCGCGCGTGATGTCGCGCCCCACGCCGCGGTAGCCGCGGAAGTGCCCGTTGGCGTCGAAGACCGCGCGCCCGCTCAGTGTCAGGAAGTGCACCGCGCCGTCGGGATCGACGATCGCGTACTCGAACGACTCGAAGGGCGCGTGCAGGTCCATCCGCGCGCGCTGCGCCTGCCAGTCGGGCAGCTCGAACGCGAACTGGCTGGCGCGCAGGTCCCAGGGGTGGCGCCCGAGCAGCCCGCGCACCCAGCGCCCGAGCACCGGGTCCGCGCTCTCGGAGAAATAGCACCAGCGGTGCTGGCCGTCGGTCTCCCAGACCCAGTCCGAGCTCATGTGGGTGAGGTCGCGGAACTTGGCCTCGCTCGCCGCGAGCTGCTGCTGCATCGCGCGGATGCCGGTGATGTCCTGCGCGACGCCGCCGAGCCGGCGCACCTCGCCCTGCTCGTTGCGCTCGGCGCGCCCGATGCTGCGGATCCAGGCGAGGTCGCGCCCCGGCGGGCGGAAGCGGTACTCGATCCGGACCTCGCCGCCGTGCGCGAGCGCGCGCCGGTGGACGTCGATCCAGCGCTGACGGTCCTCGGGGTGGATGCCGGCGACGAAGTCGCGCGCCGCCGGTTCCCCCTTGCCGGGCTCGACGCCGAAGAGCCGGAAAGCGCCCGCGCTCCAGACCAGCCGTCCCGTGGGGCGATCGATCAGCCAGGTGCCGAACGCGCCGAGGTTCTCGGCGATCCCGTACTGCGCCTGGAGCTCCTCGAGCGACTGCAGGCGCTTGCGCTCGTGACCGATCCAGCGGTCGCGACGGCGCAGCAGCATCGCGAGGACGCCGGCGGCGGTGGCCCACGTGAACGACGCGAGCAGCATCGCCTGGCTCCACGCGAGCGCGCCCTGCACCGCGGCGGCGACCAGCAGCGCCGAGACGACCAGCGCGACGATCGCGGGCGCGAGGTCGGCGTCGGGCGTGCGCGGCGGGCGGGTTTCGGGGGTGGACGTCTCGGCCATGGCCATGCCCGCGGCACGCGGAATGCGGCCAGCGAGCCGCTAAACTGTAGCGCTTCCCGCGGCCCCACGATGCGACTTATGTCCAGCGAACCCCCGAAAACCCACGCCGATCCTGGTTCGCCCGCATCCGCGTGGGTGTGCCGCTGGGCCGCGTGCCTGCCTCGCGGGGCACGGGTGCTGGACTTCGCCTGCGGCGGGGGACGCAACGCGGCGCCGCTTCTGGCGGCCGGCGCCCGCGTCGTCGGCGCGGACGCGGATGCCGACGCGCTCGCGCGCCTGCCCGGCGGCGTCGAGCGCGTGCACGCGGACCTCGAGTCGGCGGCGTGGCCGTTCGCGCCCGCGGCGTTCGACGCGATCGTGTGCTGCAACTACCTGTTCCGGCCGCGCCTGGACCTGCTCTTCGGGCTGGTCGCCCCCGGCGGGCTGGTGATCTACGAGACGTTCGCGCGCGGCAACGAGCGCTACGGACGCCCGTCGAACCCGAAGTTCCTGCTCGTGCCCGGCGAACTCGTTCGCACCGCCGAGCGCAACGGGTTCACGGTGCTCGCGTACGAGCACGCCCACGTCGCGCAGCCGCGCCCGGCGCGGGTACAGCGGCTGGCGGCGGCGCGCCCGCCCGTCGACGCGGAGCGCTTCGCGCCGGTCGGCTAGAATCGCGTTTTGCCCGGAATGACGACCATGATCAAAGGAAGCATCGTTGCGATCGTGACGCCGATGCACGAGGACGGCCGCCTGGACCTCGACGCATATCGGCGCCTGATCGACTGGCACGTCGAGTCCGGCACCGCGGCGATCGTCGCCGTCGGCACCACCGGCGAGTCCCCGACGGTCGACGTCGACGAGCACTGCGAGATCGTGCGCGTCACCGTCGAACACGCGGCCGGCCGCGTCCCGGTGATCGCCGGCACCGGCGGCAATTCCACGCGCGAGGCGATCGAGCTCACGCAGTACGCGAAGAAGGTCGGCGCGGCGGCGTCGCTGCAGGTCGTCCCGTACTACAACAAGCCGACCCAGGAAGGCCTGTACCGGCACTTCCGCGCGGTGGCGGAATCGGCCGCGCTGCCGGTGATCCTGTACAACGTGCCGGGCCGCACGGTCGCCGACATGTCCAACGAGACGGTGCTGCGCCTGGCGCAGGTGCCGGGCATCGTCGGCATCAAGGACGCCACCGGCGACATCCCCCGCGGCTCGGACCTGCTCGCGCGGCTCCCCGAGGGCTTCGCGGTCTACAGCGGCAACGACGACTCCGCGCTCGCCACGATCGCGATGGGCGGGCACGGCGTGATCTCGGTCACCGCCAACGTGGCGCCGCGCGAGATGGCGCAGATGTGCGCGGCGGCGCTCGCGGGCGACTTCCCGCGGGCGCTCGCGCTGAACCGGCAGCTGCTGCCGCTGCACCTGAAGCTGTTCGTCGAGGCCAATCCGATCCCGGTCAAGTGGGCGCTCGCGAAGATGGGGCGCATCCCTGCCGGAATCCGCCTGCCGCTCACGCCGCTGTCCGACGCACACCACGAGACGGTGCTCGGCGCGCTGAAAGCCTCCGGGGTGATGCGTTGATGGCGCGGGTCGCTGCGAGGGCGCGTCGCGCGCTCGGCCTGGGGGCGCTGCTGGCGTCGCTCGCGGTGGTCGCGGGTTGCTCGCTGAACGAGACGCTCGCCGAGGCCGGCCGGGTCGACTACAAGTCGGCCGGCAAGCTGCCGCCGCTGGACATCCCGCCCGACCTCGTCACGCCGCGCGGCGAGGACCGCTTCTCGATCCCGGATCGCGGCCCGCGCACGCTGTCGGGTTACCAGAGCGCGCGCAACGCGGAGCGCCCGGCGGGCGAGTCGCGCGTGCTGCCGGCGGCACAGGGCATGCGCATCGAGCGCGCGGGCACGCAGCGCTGGCTGGTCGTCAACCAGCCGCCTGCGAAGCTGTGGCCGCTGGTCAAGGAGTTCTGGCAGGAGTCGGGCTTCATCGTGCAGTCGGAGTCGCCCGAGATCGGCATCATGGAGACCGACTGGGCCGAGAACCGCGCGAAGATCCCCCAGGACTTCATCCGGCGCACGATCGGCCGCGCCTTCGACGCGCTCTACTCGTCGGGCGAGCGCGACAAGTTCCGCACCCGCCTCGAGGCGGTCCAGGGCGGCACCGAGATCTACATCAGCCATCGCGGGATGGAGGAGGTGTACACCTCCCAGCAGAAGGACGAGACCCGCTGGCAGCCGCGTCCGCCGGACCCCGAGCTCGAGGCCGAGTTCCTCGGCCGCCTCGTCGTCAAGCTCGGCGGCGACCAGGAGCGTGCGAAGTCGATGCTCGCGAGCACGGCGCAGCCCGGGCAGGAGCGCGCGCGCATCGTCGGCCCCGCCGACCGCCAGGTCGTCGAGATCGCCGAGGGCTTCGACCGTGCCTGGCGCCGTGTCGGGCTGGCGCTCGACCGCGGCGGATTCACCGTCGAGGACCGCGACCGCTCCCAGGGCTTCTACTTCGTCCGCTACATCGACCCCGAGGCGGACAACGCCCCGAAGCCCGGCTTCTTCTCGAGGCTGTTCTCGCGCTCGTCCGACAAGACCGCGGGCGCGCAGCAGTACCGGGTCAAGGTCGCAGGCGCGGGGGAGTCCACGCAGGTGTCGGTGCTGGGCAAGGACGGCCAGCCGCTCGCCGCCGAGGCCGATCGCAAGACCGGCACGCGCATCCTGGCGCTGCTGCGCGACCAGCTCCAGCAGTAGCGGGCGGCACGCGCACCGGATGCGCTTCGCCAGCCTGGGCAGCGGCAGCGAGGGCAACGCGCTGATCGTCGAGTGCGGGCCGCCCGACGCGCCGGTGCGGCTGCTGATCGACTGCGGCTTCGGGGTGCGCGAGGCGCGCCGCCGCCTCGAGCGGCTCGGTGTCGACGCGGCGAGTCTCGACGCACTGCTGGTCACCCACGAGCACTCCGACCACATCGGCGGCGCGGCGCGGCTGGCGGCCTCGGCCGGGGTCTCGCTCTACCTGACCGGCGGCACCGCGCGCGCGGGCCTGCGCGGCGCCGACGAGCGCCTCGCCGTGGTGGCGATCGAGCCCGACGTCGCGCTCGAGATCCGCGGCGTGCGCATCGATCCGGTGCCGGTGCCGCACGACGCGCGCGAACCCGTGCAGTTCGTCGTCGACGACGGCGCGCGCCGCCTCGGGGTGCTCACCGATCTCGGCCACCCGACCGCGCACGTGCTGCGCTCGATGGCGCACCTGGACGCAATCGTGCTCGAGTGCAACCACGACGAGGACATGCTGCGCGACGGGCCGTATCCGCCCGC
>CAZYHJ010000131.1:0-3184 GCA_964646645.1 uncultured Saprospiraceae bacterium
TTTAGTTAACCTTTTGACTAAAGAATGCAGGCGTGTGACCTTGGGGGTAAAGGTACGCAGAAATTTGAATTTACACCATCATCTTATAAAATTTTTTAAATCTTATAATCTTGTATATCAATTATTTATATAATTATATTATAATATTCTGTAATATTTAATTAAAATAATTAAAAAATAAACCATTGAAAGTGCTGTTTAAACCCATCCTGAATGAGAAAGGGGAGCTCCTTTCGGAACTCCCCTTTCGATGTTGAAACTTTAAGCTTTTAATCGCGCGGAACGCTAGTAAATATCCCGTTATTCCTTTCCCAGGTAACACGGTCATTGAAATTCGTGTCCCCGTTCAGGTTATAATCGCCTGTCTTATACTCGCCGATGGTTCCATTCTCTCCTTCCCAGAAGGTACGGTCATTGAAGTTGATATCCGTATCCTCCAGATCGGTATAGGCACCACCTCCATTGGTTTGTTCTCCGTTACCGGCATACATGGCATAGATGAGTTCACCGGAATTGGTGAAAATTAGTTTCTGCCCCTGAGCGCCAAACATAAACGGATCATCTATATAACTCTGCTGGATCCTGAAATCATAGGTGATGGTACTGCTGTCTACTCCCGGCACGATCGGGATCTTCATGTGGGACATGACTATGAGATGGTTTCTGTGTTCCACCACTACATAGAAGCTTTCCGTGAGATTCAGATCGCAACATTCAAATGGTTCAACCAATTCAATGTAACCATCCATGTGCACCAAAGCTGCGGCTTGACACACAGGGCCACCTGCCCCGGTAGAATCCGCTCTCAGACTCACCAGCACCCAATCGACAGCGGTTGCAGGATAGCCGGCATCACCCATCATAGGATCTCCACCCGAGTCAAACAAATCACCCTCATTACCGGGATAATTCCATGGTTCGACATTGTAGGGCTGTCCGGGCGCAGAATATTTATTACCAAAAAATGGATCCACCAGGGTTTGTCCCGGCAATACCTGAAGATCATTCAGCGAGGTACGCATTGGCAAATCATAATCATTGGGCAGACCATTGGGATCCGTAATGGAGCCTTCAATATATACCCAGGCATTCAGGTCTACACAAGGATTAAAGCATGGATCAACGGTCACCTGAGATAAACAAGTGGAGGTATTGCCGCAGAGATCCGTCACCGTAAGGATGACGATATTGACTCCTTCGTTATCACACGTAAAGGAATCCTGATCAATACTGAGCAGAACGGGCCCACACAGGTCAAATGAACCCTTATCAATGTCCTCGGGCGTGATAAGCACATAGCCGGTGCCCGGATCCACCATGATGGTAATATCCTGTGCGCTGCAAACCGGAGGTGTGGAATCTACAATCTCGATAATCTGCACGCATGTTGAACTGTTCTGGCAGTCGTCAGTCGCAAACCAGGTACGGCTGATGAAATATTCCTGCGGACAAGCGCCCGGTGTCGTCTGATCACTGTAGGTCAATGTGGCTTCAGGATCACAAGCATCGGTGGCCGTAGCCAGACCGGTATGGTCAGGAAGTGTGCTTTCGGTACATTCTATGGTCACGTTGACAGGACACACGATCAACGGAGGGGTATTGTCTGTGACGAAGATGGTCCTGCTGCAGGTAGCTGTGTTACCACAATCATCGGTCGCTGTCCAGGTTCTGGTCACGCTGTACTCTTGCGGACATGCTCCCGGTGTGGTTTGATCATTGAATGTGATACTTACTCCCGGATCACAATTATCAGTAGCAGTCGCCATACCGAAGCCTGGTGTCGCAGGACATTCAATCGGGCTGACTACCGTAGGACATGTGATCACTGGTGGCGTGGTATCTTCCACCACAATCGTTTGTACGCATGCTGTAGAATTACCGCAGTCATCGGTAGCGATCCATGTGCGACTGATCGTATATTCCTGAGGACATGTGCCTGGAGAAGACTGATCATCGTAGGTTAAAGTCACTGCTGGATCACAGATATCCGTAGCGCTCGCCATTCCTGTGTTTGATGGAAGGGTGCTTTCATCACACTCGATGGTCACGTTGACCGGACAAGTGATCAAAGGAGGGGTATTGTCAGTGACGAAGATGGTCCTGCTGCAGGAAGATGTATTACCACAATCATCCGTGGCTGTCCATGTTCTGGTCACACTATACTCTTGCGGACATGCACCTGGTGTCGTCTGATCATTGAAGGTGATACTGACACCCGGATCACAATTATCCGTAGCTGTCGCTATTCCAAAAGTTGGAGTGTTCGGACACTCAATCGGGCTGACCACTGTAGGACATGTGATCACAGGTGGCGTGGTGTCTTCCACCACGATCGTTTGTACGCATGCTGTAGAATTACCACAATCATCTGTAGCGATCCATGTGCGACTGATCGTATATTCCTGGGGGCATGTGCCCGGTGTGGTCTGATCATCATACGTGATCGTTGCGGATGGATCACAAGCATCTGTGGCGCTGGCCATTCCCGTATTCGTAGGAAGAGTGCTTTCATCACACTCAATGGTTACGTTGACCGGGCAGGTGATCAATGGGGGGGTATTATCCGTCACCACAATTGTACGACTACATGTCGAGGTATTGCCGCAATCATCCGTAGCCGTCCAGGTTCTTGTCACACTGTACTCTTGTGGACAGGCACCCGGTGTTGTCTGATCATTAAACGTGATACTTACGCCCGGATCACAATTATCTGTAGCTGTCGCCATACCAAAACTTGGAGTCGCAGGACATTCAATCGGACTCACTACCGTAGGACATGTGATCACCGGAGGTGTGGTGTCCTCTACGACGATCGTCTGGACACAGGCTGTGGAGTTGCCACAATCATCTGTGGCGATCCATGTACGACTGATCGTGTATTCCTGTGGGCATGTACCCGGTGTGGTCTGATCACCATACGTGATCGTTGCGGATGGATCACAAGCATCTGTGGCGCTGGCCATTCCCGTGTTCGTGGGTAAAGTGCTCTCATCACACTCAATGGTTACATTCACAGGACACGTGATCAAAGGGGCTGTATTATCATTGACGACGATCGTTCTGCTGCAGGTAGACGTATTTCCACAATCATCCGTCGCCGTCCATGTTCTGGTTACACTATATTCTTGTGGACATGCTCCCGGTGTCGTCTGATCATTAAACGTGATAGTGACGCTTGCATCAC
>CAZYHJ010000131.1:3284-4800 GCA_964646645.1 uncultured Saprospiraceae bacterium
ATTCAATCGGGCTCAGTATCGTTGGACAGGTGATGGCCGGAGGTGTATTATCCTGTACGAAGATGGTCCGGCTGCAAGTAGATGTATTTCCACAATCATCCGTCGCCGTCCATGTTCTGGTTACACTATATTCTTGCGGACATGCTCCCGGTGTCGTCTGATCATTAAACGTGATAGTGACGCTTGCATCACAGGCATCTGTTGCCGTAGCCATGCCAAAGCTTGGGGTCGCAGGGCATTCAATCGGGCTCAGTATCGTTGGACAGGTGATGGCCGGAGGTGTATTATCCTGCACGACGATGGTCCGACTGCATGTAGAGGTATTACCACAATCGTCGGTGGCCGTCCAGGTCCTTGTTACGCTATATTCTTGTGGACAAGTGCCCGGAGTGGTCTGATCATTAAACGTGATACTCACACTCGCATCACAGGCGTCTGTGGCTGTGGCCAGGCCAAAATTCGGCGTGTCAGGACACTCGATCGGACTCACAACCGTCGGGCAGGTGATCACCGGTGCGGTATTATCCTGCACCACGATTGTACGACTGCAAGTGGAGGTATTCCCACAATCATCCGTCGCGGTCCATGTTCTGGTCACACTATATTCCTGTGTGCACGTCCCGGGTGTGGTCTGATCATTGAAAGTGATACTCACTGTTGCATCACAATTATCTGTAGCCGTCGCCATCCCAAACACCGGGGTGTTCGGACATTCAATCGGACTCACTACCGTAGGACATGTGATCACTGGAGGTGTGGTGTCCTCTACCACGATCGTCTGGACACAGGCTGTGGAGTTACCACAATCATCTGTAGCGATCCATGTGCGACTGATCGTATATTCCTGAGGACAAGTACCAGGTGATGTTTGATCATTGTAGGTAATGGTCGCTGATGGGTCGCAGCCATCTGTGGCGCTCGCCATTCCTGTGTTGGCAGGCAGCTTGCTTTCATCACACTCAATAGTCACATTTACCGGACACGTGATCATAGGGGCCGTATTATCATTCACGACAATCGTTCGGCTGCAGGTTGATGTATTTCCACAATCATCAGTCGCTGTCCATGTTCTGGTCACACTATATTCTTGTGGACATGCACCCGGAGTCGTCTGATCATTGAACGTGATACTCACACTTGCATCACAGGCATCCGTTGCCGTAGCCATGCCAAAGTTTGGAGTGGCAGGGCATTCAATTGGACTCACAACCGTCGGGCAGGTGATGACCGGAGGTGTATTATCCTGCACGACGATCGTCCGACTGCATGTAGAAGTGTTACCACAATCGTCGGTGGCCGTCCATGTCCTTGTTACACTATACTCTTGCGGACATGCTCCCGGTGTCGTCTGATCATTAAAGGTGATGCTTACACTTGCATCGCACGCATCTGTGGCCGTAGCCATTCCAAAACTTGGCGTCGCGGGACATTCAATCGGACTGGTCACTGTCGGACACGTAATCACCGGAGCCGTATTATCTTCCACAACGATGGTACGACTACATGTGGCAGTATT
>CAZYHJ010000131.1:4900-7094 GCA_964646645.1 uncultured Saprospiraceae bacterium
TCACCGGAGCCGTATTATCTTCCACAACGATGGTACGACTACATGTGGCAGTATTCCCACAATCATCCGTCGCTGTCCACGTTCTCGTCACACTATATTCTTGTGGACACGTTCCTGGTGTGGTCTGATCCACAAAAGTCACAGCCACATTATTATCGCATGCATCCGTGGCCGTGGCCATGCCAAAACTTGGCGTCGCGGGACATTCAATCGGACTGGTCACTGTCGGACACGTAATCACCGGAGCCGTATTATCTTCCACAACGATGGTACGACTACATGTGGCAGTATTCCCACAATCATCCGTCGCTGTCCACGTTCTCGTCACACTATATTCTTGTGGACACGTTCCTGGTGTGGTCTGATCCACAAAAGTCACAGCCACATTATTATCGCATGCATCCGTGGCCGTTGCCATGCCAAAACTTGGCGTCGCAGGACATTCAATCGGGCTGACTACTGTAGGACATGTTATGACAGGAGGGGTATTATCTATTACACTTACTGATGTTGAGCAGGTAGAGGTACAAGATCCGCTACCCAGAATCAATGTCAGGAGATAAGAGGTATTGCATCCGGAAGATGCCGTTACGGTCACACACTGTTGATTTGTTGTCCCGGAAATCGAGCCGCCTCCTGTGACAGACCAGGAGTAACCGCTGGCTCCGGCAGGTGCACAAAACTGTGTCATGGAGCCGGGACAAACTGTGGATGGACCTGTGATCGAACACGTCGGAGGTACACAACAATTAGGCGCCGTACCCGTGACCACTTGTACATCACAGTAATCACTGTTAGCTTCAGTTGAAGGTGTGAAGGTGATTGTATAGTTCATGACACTGGCAGGGAAGGTGACTTCTACCCAACCTGCATTTACCGCCGGAGAAGCGCTGGCCGTTGTAAACGTGAAAGGGGTATGTGAATACACAATACCTATGTTTCCAGGAGCCGTGACTGTAATGGTGGTGTTGGTGGCATTAATGTTTTGCCGAACCTTATATGTGCCGTTTGGATTGCACGTGATGGTATCCGGGCCATTGAGCTCGGTAAAACAAAAATCACCACAACCATATCGGGCTTTAAACGTAAAGTCAAAGAGGTCATTCGATGAATTAGTAGCATCCCGTTTCCATACCACAAGGAACAAGTTGGTAGGTTCATCAAAAATCGGGGTCACAAAAGGTTGCGGCGCCCAACCATTGAAGTCAATACCACAAGACAAAAGGGACAAAGAGCCTGCGCAGTTCCCTGACAAATCATCTGTGCCTGTTCCGCAATACTGGGAGAGTGTATCGGCATACAACGCCCAGTTGAGCTCATAATTTCCGGTGGCAATAGTCTGAAAGTCATAAAGACCGGCATAGGGACGCACATCAAAATTGAACCAGGAAATCCGCTGACCCGTAAAAGGAGCCGTCACTGTGGCCGGACTGAAATCGTCAGGATCGACACATGAAGATGGTACGATTTGAAAGACAGATGGGTTATACGTTGTATTTGGATCAATACCGCTTTCGGTATCCGCGGCATTGGCACATCTGACTATACCTTGTGGACTGGGAGCGTTCGGACTATCATCTACCCCACACCCATTGTTGCCCATACCTGTCCAATGGCCACCTTCCATCCACCTTACAGCATGACATGGTGATCCGGTAGGCTGAGCATATGCTGAGATGTAAAAAAGCGCAAGTGATACAATCAATGCGATTTGGCGCGCATGCGCACCTGTGCCTTTTAGCAAAGACGCTAATTTTAAATGGACCAACTGCGGGATCGAAAATTGGCTTGCGCTATGCTTTCCAATAAACATGGAAGCACGGGGTGTGGAAAGGGGTGTGGAAGATTTCATTAGTCAAGCGGGTTTTGCCCGAAACGAATACACCACTTCAGGCGTACTGCTTCGATAGTTTTAGTTATGCCTTGCAAAACTATGGGTAAACCTACAATCTGCCTACTGCGTCATCAATTTATTACATACATATTTAAATAATAATGAAAGTTTTAAATATATGTGAATATTGTATTTGTTATCCTTAGATAAATTTAAGGACCACAAAAAGCCATCAATCCTCCGGGAAATAAAAAAGGGCTGGTTTTATGACCAGCCCTTTCAGCTTAAAAAGCTCAATACTTATCTTATTTGATCAACACCATCTTCTTGCTGGCGGCATATTCTCCACTTTCAAGACGA
>CAZYHJ010000132.1:0-6919 GCA_964646645.1 uncultured Saprospiraceae bacterium
TGTCCGGTTCAATTTCACTCGTAGCAATGACCCAGGCCTGATCAGCCTCATGCAGGTCCGCCACCTGGTTGACCTGCTCCAGTATCTCCGCGTTCACCTCCAGCCCCTGGGCCACACGCACAGGGAAAATGGCATGGATCATTTCTTCCTTCTTCGCGATCAGGATCGGTACCGGCAATTGGGATGGATGCCGGGCTACGATCTCAAATCCATCCACTTCGAACAGAAAACTAACGAAGTCTGCAAACTCGCCGGGACTCAGATGATTAAAGCGATCCGGAATGGCTTCCAGCAGGAATTGTCGTATATCTTTTTGATGGAAATCCATGTTTGACGGAAAAATAATAATTTCGGCGCTCGATAGATAAGACATTTTCCGCATATGAAGCTCAATACACGACACCTTTTCATTGCAAGCCTCTTCTTCCTGGGCCTTGCCACATTTGCATGTAACTCTTCCGCCGATACAAATCAGGAAGGAACGGGAACGGCCACAAGGCCTTCACTAGGGGATCTGACAGCCCACTACCTTGAAAAAGACGCCTTTGCTGCCGGAATGAAAAAAGGCGGATCCGTACTGGTAGATGTACGCATGCCTCAGGAATTTGAACAGGGCCACCTGGAAGGAGCTGTCAATATTGACTTCTTCAATCCACAGTTTAAGTACAACCTGCTTGAATTGAATAAAAAGAAAACGTACTACATCTACGATAAAACTGAAAGCAGGTCGACCATGACGATGAAATTCATGCTGGACAATGATTTCAAAGAAGTCTACGTATTGAAGGGCGGTTACGAAAAATGGAATACGCCAACAGCTGAGTAATCCCAGACTTCAGCTCCGTTTTCCGGTTCAAGCCAACTGGATGATTTAAAATGAATCCTGGCATCCAGGTGGTCCTTCAGGTTGAGCAGCCGTGAATTTCATCGTTTACATATTGGATTTGGGTGAGATCAGCTCGCCTGGCATGTAAAGAAAAAGGAGATTTTACTTCTACGGCGGTGGCTTCTACCCAGCCTTCAAAGTCGGAACCGATCACATGAATCCATTGACCTTCCCTTTTCAACACACCAAGCCATGCGCCCTTGTGCAGGGTACGTAATATCTGACCTACTCCAGACTGATCCAGGAAAAGTCTGACGCCTTCGGTTGCTGCGTATACATGTGATGTTATCATAGGCATAGGCTGGTTCAGGGCCTTGTTTAAATGCCCTGTCAATATAGTGTACCCAGAAGCTGAAATGTGACCGCTTTCTGACGAAAAGGGTGAAATTTAAGACCATCAGGCTTTTTGCTGCATTGGCCTTTTTCCAAACCAGCCACTAAGGTCTGATCCGAGAATGCTCCGCAAGCTCCTTTAATTTAAAAACCGATTGATATGGATTTTCTACGGCATTTAAATTGGCCAGCCAGGGTGGGACGTGACCACCGGGATTTTGGATCAACACATATTCAAGCGTACACTGGTAGTCATTCCGATTGTCCAGCTCCCAATATCCTTCATGTTGCTTGATTTGGATAGCATCTGTTCGCTTTTCGATAAAATTGGGAATAGATTTAAACCGTATCAATGCATTATCAACGGATTGTTTTACACTCATTTTGGAAACCTGATACCTGTTCTGCATGGGCCAGGCGGCATCCTCCAGTATAAATACATAATAATTGCTGTCTGTCTGGTTTAAGAGATAACTTTCGTCCACCAGGTTCATCCAATGACTGTATTCATTGAATGCCAGTAAAAATTGAACGACTACGGAAACCGGTGCGTCAATAGTAGTAGTGACTTTGATCTGCTTATAGGGATTGTCACCTTCAAGTTGGGTATAGACACGGATACCATCCCGGTCAAATTCCAATTCCCAATGATCAAATGGATTTGCCCACAGGCCTATCGGAACAGCCAGGATAACAAGGACAGTAATGACGAAAAGTGGTAGTGGTTTCATTTCAATCGGATATCAAATTTAAGGGTCTGTTCTTACATGGGTATGCGTTTGAATGAATCCAGAAATTTGGCCATTTGGAACTCAGGGTTATGTTTGACCAAACCAAAAACCTGAAGGCCATAATAGGCATCATGGTAAAGCATAAGATTACCCCGCACGACACCTTTGCCATCATCATACGTCCCTTTCCAAACACACATATCCCTGCCAGCCTGGCGGGTGACATCCTTGTAGACCAGCTGACCTTTAATTTTTTCGAGAAATGGCTCAATCGTCTGATCAAAAAACAACCCAAGATCCTCATCTGTCCATGGCTCATCAGATGCAGGAAGCATATAATGATCAATGGCAATGACAAGCGTCGAAGAAGTATCGCTGACGGCACCCCCGCGATATTGATGCAATTCTATTTCCGTAAGGTCCGTTGTGATTTTACTTGATTCATGCGTCAGGGCAACTGGCGTGAGTACTTTAAATCCGGATTCGGGATAGCTGCTCCACACCCAATCGGTCTGGATGGCGGAAATAAGGTAAATGACCGTAGTCAAAGTCACAAGCATACCGAATATGTAAATTGGAGCCTAATTCTGCATTAACGCTTACCAGGCGAATTATGTTACATATAAATCAAAAAGTCCGCTTCAGGCTTTTCACGGTGTTATGGTTGTGTATTGCCTTTTTTTCCTGTAAAAGGGATGCTTCCGATCAAAGTGAGGCAGAGGCCGTATATATGGCCGATTACGAATCCCCGGATCATCTCTGGGGCTTCATGGATACGACGGGGCAACTCATGATAGAGGCCCTTTACGATGACGTAATGGCCTTTTCTGAAGGGCTTGCCTGTGTCAACAAAGCCGGCAGATGGGGATATGTTGACCAGTCGGGTCAGGAAATCATTCCGTTTTCCTATCGATCCGGATGGGCCTTTCAGGAGGGGTTTGCCAGGGTAAAACCATTCGATGGACATACCCATTTTATTTCCCGAAGCGGTAAAACGCTGATATCTGATGCCTGGGAAGCAACAGACGATTTTTCTGAAGGTATGGCCAGGGTAAGCCTGGGCCATATTTTCGGGTATATCGATACCTCAGGAAACCTGGCAATTCCCGGGCCTTTTGCCAAAGCAGGCCAATTCAAGCATGGCCTCGCCATAGTCACTCCGGAAGAAAAGGTCGGGGTGATCCAAAAGGATGGCCAATTTCTGCTTGAACCTCAGTTTACCTCGGTCCGATGGACTTCAGAAAAGGACTTCCTCATTTGTCAAAAGGAAGATACCTCCTACCTCTATGAGCTTAATGGTGACCTGAAATTCAGCATGACAGAAGGTATAATTCGCGATGCAAATACCCATATGGCCTCGATTGATAAAAATCAAGAGTTCTATCTGGTTGATATCCAAAGCGTGGCCTTCACGCCCACATTGGCCTGGAAAGCCTTGATCTACATTAATGAAAACCGGTGGGCCGGCAGCACAGATCACGGATATTTCATGCTCAGTACATCCGGTCAGAAACTAAACCTGAAACCATACACCCAAATCAACAAAATAAGTCAAGGGTATGCAGCCTGCTTTGACGGCCAGTACTGGGGATACCTGGACACCGCAGGCAAGGAAACCACACAAGATATTTTTGGGTTAGCCTGGGATTATAAAGAAGGTTTTGCAAGGGTCGCATTTAAAGACGGGATTGCATTCATCAACCGGCAGCAACAACTCGCCTTCTACCCTCCCCCAGGCACAATAGACATGCGTGATTTCTCTGAAGGTCTGGCCCCTGTTCAAATCATGCAGTAATCCTTGGTCACGTTCACCATGAGTGTGTCATTGAGATACGGGGGATATTTCTTCAGCAGTAAGCACACTGCACATCTCAATAAGATGACGATAGGACAATTCCTGCATTAAAATATCCTCCTTACCGATCAGGATAAATTGCTGCCTTGCCCTTGTAATCGCTACGTTGAGTTTACGATCCAAACCCTCCGGAGTAACGGATTGAATTTTACGCATCATGTGCCGGCTGTTGACCGCGCAGGACATAATGATAATATCGCGTGCTCCTCCCTGGTATCGCTCGACCGTATCGACTGTCACCTCCTCCATATCTATCTGCCGGATATGAGCTTCATGATGAATCGCCGCGATCTGTGCCCGGAAGGGTGTGATGACTCCAATGGACCAGCGTAGCTTCTTTTGAAATATCACTTTTCGCCAGTGTTCAACCAGTTGCACCACCAGCGCGGCTTCCGCACGATTAGTTTTTACCAACGTTTCTGCCACTGTAGTTGTGGAAGGAATAAAAAGTAAACGCTCCTGAAATAATTTGAAACCCTTGCCACCTGTCACATCGACTAAAGCCATATGCTGAAGTACGGGATCCGCGGTCCTCAACATATTTTCGTACATATTGGCATTCGCATACCGCATGATATCCGCATGCATTCTACCCTGTTCATGTAAAATACCAATATGCTGATTCCAGCCCTTCGATTGATATAATCTGAACAGACGTTCAAAATAGGACATACCCATATCCGTCAGTCCGATGCGTTCTGCCCATTGCTGGCCTGGCTTAATCCGACTGAGCAATGGCGATTGGGTAGATACCGCAGGAAGTTGCAGATGATCGCCAATTAAGATGGTCTTTTTAAACCCGGGAAGTAAGCCAATGACAGAAGGTTCCAGTAGTTGCGATGCTTCATCTACAATCGCCACATCAAAATCAAGCATTTGCAATAACTCCCGTTTTCCATGAAGGGACGATATCGTAGCCACATAGATCCTGGTCAGCTCCAACACTTGTTTTATCTCCGCACGAGTGCTCATAGGTTGTATCACCTGATCGAGTAATCGATGACGGTAAGCCACTCCGGTTCCGGATCGGGAGCCTATCCGGATGTATTGATTGGACATATCATCAACACAAGTATGCAGCGCATCGCATATTTCGTCCACAGCCCTGTTCGTATAGGCCAGGAGTATAATTCGTTTTGAAGTATGCTGAGCATAATACCAGGCCCAGGCTTTGAGCATCATGCTTGTCTTACCTGTGCCAGGTGGTCCCCAGAGCAGGTACAACGAAACCGCATCTAATCCTTTCCTGTAAATATCCCGTTGCAATGCGCTCAATCCATCCATTACAGGGTACTGCCCTTCATTGTTCACTGAAGGTGGAGAATCAAGTCCCAGCATGAGTCTCCGCCTTCTTTCATCTGTATGAACAAATGACCAAAGCGATTGATAATATGGCCTGAAACTACTGTCGAGCAAATCCGGCTCAATATTCCAGGAGGGCTTGGCATGCAATGTACCGATGTGGATTTGCTTATTGTACAATCTGACAATAACTGATTTTGCATCTATATCCAGGACAGATGCTTTGTACAGTTGAAATGAAGAAGGATCAATATCCCGATCGGAAGTTGCCGGATACAAAACAATAATATCCCCGGCCCTGAAATTGGCAAGCGGATTTGTGTCTGCAGTTCTGGCAAAAGTTAGAATGGTCTGCTGGTCACCCAACTCAATATCAACAAGGACCAAACCACTAAGTAACTGGTATCGATCATCTTTAACACGCAATGAATCCAGCCAAAGTCCGGCAAGTCCGCCAGATCCTTCACCTTGCTCACTGCCTATGCGGGCCAGCGTATGTTCCCTGGTGATAAAGGCAGCAAAGGATCTGAAATAATATTGTTCGCCCGGAGATAGCTTCTGATAATGCTCCTGCCATAGCGCCACATTTCGTTTGACGTAACCATTCAATTCAGGATAAAGCTCCGGATCAATCTGAAGAAAGATATCCGGTGCATCAGGAAGATCCTGCTTCATCAATCTGAAATAAAGAACCACTAATTGATTTCGATGGTGAATAGCCTCCTTCTGCACTCCGTCAAGCGATACCGCAAACCGGAGGGCATTAGTAGCCTCTGCAGAATACAGGATGTAGTTTGTCCGCTTATAATCTCCTGCCTGAGTGGATCGCAGGAGCAGATCATACAACAAGGTCTGATGATAGTGCTCATTGCTCAACCCATACGCATTAGGTTTAAACGGCCTGCTACTCTTTAATTCGATGATGGAGGCCTTGCGCTGGGCTTCGTGCTCGTAATACAGGTCCAGACGACCCTTGATGCCATATTGGGGGCTGATAAAACTGGGTTCAATGACACACAATGAAGGATCAATACCAAGCTGATCAAACTGCTCACCGATCACTTTCTGAATGTTCGCATAGTGATCGCGGATATCTCTGTACAGGGCCCGCAACTGGTCATCATCCATTCGGATAAATTCCAGTGGAAAAAGTTTGAATGTCTCTGCGAAAATGGCTTCATACGATTTAGCAGGAACACGAATCAGTTCATCCAGAATGTAGTTGGCAATATTCCCTGTCATCAGGGACGCATTGGAATAAGAGGGTAAAAACAAATCGATCAGGTTATAATCCTTGATCTGTCCCTGTTGATGACTGAGTCTTGCTACCGCAGTGACGTCAAGTAATAAATCAGGAAGGATCACGATGTAGGACGGCACATAATGGCCATCAGCCGTATAGTCAATACCACTCAGCCCTAACACCAGCGGCAACCCAATCTCTTCAAGCGCTACTTCAAGTGTCTCTGCAAAAAGATCATTTACACCCGCTACCGCATAATCCATGATCATCTGCTGATCAGGCTCATCCTCATCCGTTAAGGTTAATTGCCTGGCGTTTCGATCCCAACTCATCGCCACCACGCGTGCAAATTTCTTTTTAAATCTTCTTCTCACTTGTTGTATAGGCAAGGAAGGCAACTGCGGACCTTTGGGAAAATTTTTCTGCTGGTCATTGCTTTCAGCATAATCAATCACTTCCAGCAAATACTGGTTTACACCAAGCAGTATGGGGAGCAGCTTCTCGTCCTGAATTTCTCTTTTCTGAAGCTCACGGCGCACCAGTTGCATCGCATGAGCCCAGGACCTGCC
>CAZYHJ010000133.1:0-2454 GCA_964646645.1 uncultured Saprospiraceae bacterium
AAGGATTATCTTCAGTGACATCGATCAATGGAGTGATTGCTATCTCCTGGAATCCTATGCTAACTTCATTGAGCGGCATAGAGAACATAGATCCAAATTCAATTACTCATCTTGAATTGGTTAATTCAGGACAACTCAGTATCTGCGGCCTGCCAAATATTTGTGAGTATGTATCGAATCCAGCCAATACAGCTGATATTTCAGGAAATGCCTCTGGCTGCGCTACACGCCCCAATCTCGTATTTAATTGTACAGACAGTGATAACGATGGATACGGTATAGCGCTTGATTGCAATGACAACAATGCCAGTGTCTACCCCGGTGCCACCGAGATCTGCAACGGCATCGACGACAACTGCGATGGCAATATTGACGAAGGTCTCACTGATACCGACAACGACGGCGTCTGTGATGCGATTGACAATTGCCCTGATACGTCTAACCCGGGCCAGGATGATTTGGACAATGATGGCATAGGCGATGCATGCGACAACTGTATCCTATATAGCAATGCCGACCAGGCTGACTTTGACAATGATAATGTAGGCGATGTCTGTGATCCCGATGATGACAACGATACCTCCCTTGACAATGTTGACTGCGCGCCATTCGATGCATCTATTTTCCCGGGAGCCACTGAAGTATGCGGCGACCTCGTGGATAATGATTGCGATGGCCTGATCGATGAGGACCTCAATCATATTGTTGTACAACAGAATTTAATGATTTGCTCCGGAACAACTGACGGCTATGTTGAAGTAACGGGAGACTGCGGATTACCGCCATACGATTACTACTGGAATACAGGGGCGACTTCAGCCCTGATCAGTAATCTGGGTACCGGTACCTACAAAGTAACGATCACTGATGACCAGGGACTGATTAAGAAAGCCACTTTCGTCATCACAGCGTACCCAACAGTCAATCTCAGTGTTGCCAAGCAGAATGTAAGTTGTAATGGCTCAAGCAATGGTTCCGCAACGGCAAATCCAAGCGGCGGACAATCTCCATTCACATATGAATGGAACACTGGGGCCTCAACAAAAAGTATTTCCAGCCTGACACCGGGGACATACACTGTCACCGTCACCGATGCCAATGGATGCACAAAGAGTAAGTCAGTGACCATCACCGAACCTACAGCCGTGGAGATCACCTCCATTGATGTGCAAATAGATCCTGGAAATCCCGGCAAGTACAAACTGACGGTTCATGCCACAGGAGGCACCCCAGGATACAAATACAGGAAATGCAATGCCACAGGTTCATCCTGTCAGGCCTGGCAAAATTCAAATGTATTTACCAATATTCCGCCAGGCACACATACCATGCGGGTGAAGGATAGCTATGGCTGCCTCACAGAACAATCCATCACATTGAGCAATGGATCGATGCAAGTGTATCGCCCTGATGATAGGCCAGCAGATGTGACTAATGAACTACCTGAAGTCACTTTTGTACAAGAGTCTACTTATGTCGAAAGTAGTATTACCATTTTACCGATGGATGTATCCCCCAATCCTGGTCGCTCATTCGCTCAGATTGGTTGGACTGCCACGGATGATGGTGAAGCACATATTATCGCCCATAATCTAAGCGGTCAGGAAGTATTGCACCACAAGGTGAGCCAGGTGAAGGGATGGCAACAATTTTTACTCGATACCCATGTGCTTGAAAGCGGTGCTTACGTGATTACCGTGATACAAACAAATGGACGAGAATCAAAACTCTGGATCAAAGTTCAATAGAAGAGAAACCCCACAAGAAGCGCCGGCGATGGATTTACCATTTGCCGGCGCTTTTATTATTGCCTATTCATCAAGCACCCGCACCCCTATCACCCCTATTTGCTTTGCTCCTATGCTCCCTTGCTCCCTTGCTCCCTTATCCAATCGCCTGCAATAAATCCTCCAGCAAATACTCAGGTTCTTCCAACCCAACATAAAATCGCACAAACGTCCATGGAATATGCGGATCATTTCGTCCAGGCAGATTATACAAAGCTGCCATGGGCAACATCAAGGCTTCATGTCCACCCCAGGACACAGCAATCTTCCAGCGTTTGATTTTACTGACGATCTGCAGCAGTGCGTCGATGTCTGGCACATTAAACTCAATGGTAAACAAGCCGCCACACCCACTCATTTGTTTGCGGGCCAATGCATATTGTGGAAAGTCAGGATCAAAAGGGTAGAGGAGGTTTTTAATTTTCGGATGCCCCTTTAATGCGGCGATGATCTGCTGCGTAGATTCCTGCACACGTTGCATGCGAATGGGCAGGGTGCGCAACCCACGAATGATGAGCGATGCGTCATGCGGAGCCAGAATACCCCCGAGTACCATGTATTCATCAATAAACATCTTGCCGATGATCTCATGGCTGCTGCACACCACTCCCGCTACCACATCACTGTGCCCGTTGATATACTTGGTCACGGAATGCAACACGATGTC
>CAZYHJ010000133.1:2554-4480 GCA_964646645.1 uncultured Saprospiraceae bacterium
CCTTTGGTGTAGATATGCGAATGCAACTCATCCATGACGGCGGTTCTGAATTCATCCACCCCCGGAAAAACAAAATTGCTGGTCTGGATAACCGGCGGGGACATGGCATTGAAATACTGGTCACGTTTTTCGCCGAGGTCGTTGAGAATAAAACTTATGTGGTCTTCCATGCGTGTGTAATCATTGTTTCGTTAAGGGCATCGATATCGGCACATCCCGACAATGCCATGTTGAGTTCGAGTTCTGAAATAATATTTGTGATACAATCCACCACACCTTCCCCGCCATTGCAGGCAAGGGCCATGGCATACGGTCTGCCGATCATCACGCCGGTGGCACCAAGGGCCAGACATTTATAGACATCACTGCCCGTGCGTATACCACTGTCGATCCAGAGATCAATTTTATTTTTTACGGCAGGAGAGATATGTACAAGTGCTTCTACGCTGGATATGGCACCATCGATCTGACGCCCACCATGATTTGAAATGATGATGCCATCTACGCCAATGGATATGGCTTTGAGTGCATCATCGGTTCGTAAAACACCTTTGAGGTAGATCGGAAGTTTGGTCCAGCTCCGGATCAGTTCAATATCACTCCATGTGATGCCTGGATTACTAAAGATCGAAGTGAATTTTGTGGCAGTGTTGAGGGCTTTATTGCCCTTGAGATTTTGAATGAATCCACCCGGAATGCGTTGACACAGTCGGATCAGATTCATAATGAGTTCAGGAGTGATCGATGGCTTTGCGTTGACATCCCTTAGCGGATCGGGTAGGGCATTAAACACGGGATCGGAATAGTATTGAGCGATGCCTTTACCCATGATAAAAGGGTTGTAGCCCAATTGAAGATCCCGTAATCGCCAGCCCAACATTGTGGTGTCCAGCGTCATCACAATGGCGCTGCATCCGATGGCTTCTGCTCTGCGAATAAAACTTTGGGAGAGTTCGCGGGACTTGCTGTAATAGAGTTGAAACAATCTGGGGCAATCTCCAAGTTGCTTAGCGATAGATTCCATTGGATGGGAGGCCTGGCTGCTGATGATCATTGGAATTTTTAATTCGGCGCATGCGCGTGCTTCCGCGAGATCACCATCGCGATGGGCCAGTTCCAGCACTCCGATAGGAGCGAGCATCAAAGGTGCAGGTAGCGTATGCCCCCTCCAAGGTAATTGCATACGCACCTCCTGCACACCACCAAGCATTCTTGGATGGATTTTAATTCCATCCAATGCGGTACGGTTATGCTCTATCGTGGATTCGCGTCCCGCACCACCGGCGAGATACGCGAATGCTTCAGGAGATAACCTGGTCCTGGCTTTTGCTTCCAGGTCCGCATAGGATACCGGGGTGAGCGGTTTCTTTCCGGCAAATCCATCCAGATAGATCTTTCGTTGGCGGCGCAGGCTGAGCATGAGGCCTCCAAAGTAGGAAGAAATCGTAAATGGAGACGTCAGACGTCAGACGTGAGATTTGGGACGCCAGATGTCAGACTTGATTTATTATCGATGGATAGATTCAAACAGAGGTGATAACGCTAATGTATGGTTTTCAATTATAAAGGTCACCGGTGTTGTGAAAAATGGGGGAAAACCATTATAACGCTAAATCTTATGGGATATGCATTGTAGAGACGCGATTCATCGCGTCTCTCATGTGATATGGCAAGCACAGACGCATTCATCGCGTCTCTCATGTGATATGGCAAGCACAGACGCATTCATGGCGTCTCTCATTCGAGATATCAACCATAGACGCGATGAATCGCGTCTCTACAAATAATGTTCTTCGGTGAACGCACAGGGATCAAAATAAACCTATAATCTCATAAACCTATAAACTCATAAACCCCTAATCTCCTAAGCCCCTAACCTCCTAACCTCCTAACCTCCTAACCTCCTAACCTCCTAACCTCCTAACC
>CAZYHJ010000133.1:4580-6760 GCA_964646645.1 uncultured Saprospiraceae bacterium
CTCCTAACCTCCTAACCTCCTAACCTCCTAACCTCCTAACCTCCTAACCTCCTAACCTCCTAAGCCCTTTTGGCATAATTCTTGTATTAAGATAATTCATCATATAACCCTCACCCCCTATGTCCAAACAATTGATATTGATCAAAATCAACCAGCACTCGGGTACGATCCGGATTCCGAGAATCGTTATCCCTCATGCAGGAAAATGACATTAACCTTTTTAATTATATATCATGAAGATCTTCAAGTATTTAGCCCTTCTTCCGATCGCCCTGTTGATGCAATCATGCGGTGGCGGCGGTGATGATGCCAAGCCAGAGAGCAAGGAATTCGAATTGTATATCGACTATTGGAATCCTCAGGGAACCAATCCGCAGATCTCTTTTGATGGGGTCAATTCCTCTCCGGAGATCAAGATTGATTTCACCAAAACATTTGCCGGCGTGGCCGTGCCCCCGATTTATACCAATGTGATCATTGACAATGTCAGGATCATTGATGATAACAACATCAATTACGAAATCGGGCAAATCACCGCGTACGAATGGCGCGACGATATTGATGACTGGAAGGTCGACGTCGAATTTACGATGAATTTCACCCAGGTACAGGATCTCGCCGTCATGATGGTGCTGGATGAAAGTGCTTCACTCGGTCAGGATTTTGAGAAAGTAAAGAACTATGCCGCCAGTTTTATCTCTAAGGTATTGGAGCAGGTGCCTAATGCACGCATCGGTATCGTGGATTTCGCGGATCAGTTGCATACCTTTCCCCCTACCAACAACAAGACCGCATTGCTCAACTACATCGCGAGTTTGACCCAGGGTCCGTTTACGACATTGTACGAAGCGACCAACATGGGCATCACTATGCTTGAAGAGATTGATGCGGAATCAAAGACACTCCTCATCTTTACAGATGGTACGGACAACAACTCAGATCCTGAGTTTACACCGGACTATCTTCTTGAGAGACTCAATAATTCAACTTCAGACATCAAGATCACGAGCTTTGCGATTGGCCTCGAAGGAAATGGTGGTGTGGATAAGCCAGTACTTACTGAACTTGCAGCTAATGGTGGCAGCGCATCCTTTCCAAAAAACATCGATGAACTCGGCCGCGTATTTGAGAAATACAGCAGCACGATCGCCAATGTATACAACCTGACCTACGTGCGTAATCAGCAGGTAGTGCCGGATACCGATAAGCGCAAACTGAGGTTTGTGATTAAAGGTACGGCAAAGCAGGACTAAAACGTTTAGGGTAATAGATTTTCATAGTTGGGAGCCCGGCCTAAGGAACCGGGCTTTCTTTATTTGTGCCATTTCAAAAAAATTCTGCATATTTAGTGTTCATTAATACTTTTTATATGAACGTCATAGATGTAATTCAGGCACAAATGTCGCCGCAGATGATTTCTCAGCTTACGCAATCGATCGGGGCTCAATCCGATGATCAGACGGAAGCAGCCATTTCCGGTGTCATTAATACGCTGGTAGCCGGCCTTTCAAAGAATGTGGAGCAGCCCGGTGGGGCAGCAGCACTGGTATCGGCGATCGATCGGGATCATGATGGTGGTATTCTTGAAAATCTGGCCAATATCTTTCTGGGTGGTGGCCAACCTGCGTCTGGAAGAACCACGGATGGTGTTGGCATCCTTCGTCATATCCTTGGCAACAATCAGGCTCCGACGACTGATATGCTTAGTAAGGTGACCGGTCTCAACAATAGCCAAATCATGAAACTTATGATCACACTGGCTCCGATTGTACTCGGGGCTTTGGGAAAATTCAGAAACCAGCAAAACCTTAATACCGGAGGCATGGCCGATTTGTTGAAGCAAACCGTCAACACACAGGCGAACCAGGGTCAAGGCATGGGGATGCTGCAGCGCTTTCTCGATTCCAATGGGGATGGCAGCGTCATCGATGATATTGCCAATATCGGTATGGGGATCTTTATGAACAGGCGATAGAGATGCTACGCATCATTCTTTATGCTTTTTAATCTTTTGGAGTTCTTCGATATCGGCCAGATCTTTGTTGTGATTTGCTTTCGATCTTTGAATAACTGATATTTGCCACAACTCTTGATTACGCATTGGCTGATCGCCAATAGTTGTGATTTGCTTTCGATCTTTGAATAACTGATATTTGCCACAACTACCACCTTGTCGGTAT